>NZ_BAAHBM010000047.1:0-26783 GCF_054776675.1 Angustibacter aerolatus | reverse complement strand
CCCGAGCAGCCCGCCGGACCCGGCGCCGCCCCCGCCTCGTGGCGGCCGGCCGACGCGCCCGGCACCACGGCAGCCGCGCTGCCGACGACCCCGCTCGCCGCACCATCGGCCGAGCCCGGTGCCGGCCCGGTCTCCGGTGCCACGGCCCCCACGACCACCTCGGCCGCGGCCGGTTCGGGGCGTCCCGCCGGTGCCCCGGCGAACCTGGCCGCCGCCCTGCAGCAGTCGACGCCCGACCCGACCCCCAGCGCCTCGACGCCCGGTGCCGCGGGGGAGACCGCGACCACGAGCCCGGCCGCACCCGCCGCAGCAGCTGCGTCGAGCCCGGGCGTCCCGCCCGCGACCGCACCGACCGCACCGACCGCACCGACCGCACCGACCGCACCGACCGCACCGACCGCACCGACCGCACCGACCGACCCGATCGAGCCGAGCGCGCCCGTGGCGTCCGCGCCCGTCACGGGTCCGCTGCCCGGCGCACCGAGCAGCAGCCGGTCGGGGGAGCGAGCCTCCGGCACCGCCGCCGTGGACGGCGCAGCGCCGTCCTCGGCACCGTCCTCGTCGCTCGCGGCGGCCCAGCCACCGCAGGCACCGCCCGTGCAGCCCGTCGTCGTCGCCCCCGTGGCGTCGGCCGCGCCGACCGCGGGCGCGACGGCCGTGGCCGCACCGGTCCTTCCTGCCGCCGTGCAGCAGGCGCTGACCGCCCAGCTCGGTGCCCGGCTGATCGGCGCGGCGCACGCGGCCACCCGCGACGGCGTGCACCAGATCAGCGTGCAGCTGCACCCGGCCGACCTCGGCGTCGTCCAGGTGGTCGCGACGCTCGGCGAGCAGGGCGTGCAGATCCACCTGCACGCGGCCACCGAGTCGACCCGCGAGGCGCTGCGCCACGCCCTCGGCGACCTGCACCACGACCTCGCGCAGGCCGGCAGCGGCGGCGTCTCGGTCGACGTGTCGGACCACGCCCCGCAGCAGCAGGCGGCTGACACCGCCGCGCAGTGGGCCGCGGCGCACGACGGCGCAGATCGTGGCCGCGGATCGCTACAGCCGCAGGCGATCCGGGCCGAAGGACCTCGTGGCGGCAGCGATGCCACCACCCAGCGTCCGGCGCAGCCGGCGCACCGGGGCGCCGACCAGCGCCTCGACCTGCGGGTCTGAGCACGACGCTCTCACCCCACCGCAGGACACGGCACGACCGCACGACGGCACGACCGCTCGACCAGGACACCAGTTGCCACGGATGGCGCTCACTCCGCACGCATGGAGACGCCATGACCGACCCCGTCGGCAGCGTCACGAGCCCGATCACCCAGCTCATGACGCAGCCCGCGCAAGGCGCTTCGGCCCCGAGCCGCAGCAGCCTCGACAAGGACACGTTCCTCAAGCTCCTCGTCGCGCAGCTGAAGTACCAGGACCCCAGCAAGCCGGTCGACAGCAGCCAGTTCATGGCGCAGACCGCGCAGTTCACGCAGGTCGAGACCCTGCAGTCGATGTCGAAGGACACCGCCTCGTCGCTGGCGCTGCAGCAGGGCATGGCAGCCAGCAACCTCGTCGGCAAGACCGTCTCGTGGGTCGACGGCGACGGCGGCGTGCACAGCGGCCGCGTCAGCAGCGCGCAGTTCGGCGGCAGCGCCGCCGGTCCCGTGCTGAGCATCGGCAACCAGTCCGTCGAGCTCTCGTCCGTCACCAAGGTGGCGTCCGCGGGCTGAGCCCGCACACCTCGCTCAGCCCCACACACCACCCGTCCCAGGAGGACACCACCATGCTTCGCTCGCTCTTCACCGGCATCAGCGGGATGCGCGCCAACCAGACGATGATGGACACGGTCGGCAACAACATCGCGAACGTCAACACGACCGGCTTCAAGTCCTCGAACACCGTCTTCCAGGACACGCTGAGCCAGCTCATCCAGAACTCGTCCGCGCCCACCGCCACCACCGGCGGCCGCAGCCCCGCACAGGTCGGCCTCGGCGTCCGCGTCGCGGGCATCACCACCAACTTCACCCAGGGCGCCGCGCAGACCACCGGCCGCGCCAGCGACGTGATGATCCAGGGCGACGGCTTCCTCGTGGAGAAGAACGGCGGCCAGACCACCTACACCCGCAACGGGTCGCTCAGCTTCGACGCGCTCGGCCGGCTCGTGGGCCCGAGCGGCGGCATCGTCCAGGGCTGGACGGCGGACGCCACCGGCACGGTCGACAACAACACCCCGACCGGCAACATCACCGTGCCGCTCGGCTCGACGCTGGCGCCGAACGCCACGACGCTCGCCAAGCTGTCGGGCAACCTGCCGGCCGACACCCCGCTGAACACGCCGGTCACCAAGTCGGTCGACGTCTACGACGCGAACGGCGTCTCGCGGCGGCTGTCGATGAGCTTCAACCGCACCGGCGCCGACACCTGGGACGTCAGCCTCGACGACGGCACCAGCTCGAGCACCGGCACCCTGACCTTCAGCGGCTCGGGCGCCAGCCCGTCGCCGTCCACCTTCAACGTGGGTGGCGTGGACGTCGACCTGTCGCAGGTCACCGGGTACGCCGGCCTGTCGACCGTGGGCATCGACTCGCAGGACGGGTCGTCCGCCGGCACCCTGCAGGGCTTCTCGATCGGCGGCGACGGCGTGCTGACCGGCACGTTCAGCAACGGTCTGTCGCGGGCGCTCGGCCAGATCGCGATGGCCACGTTCAGCAACCCGGCCGGCCTGGTGCGCGAGGGCGACTCGGGCTACTCGGCGTCGACCAACAGCGGCCTCGCCCAGATCGGCACGCCCGACAGCGGTTCGCGCGGCACCCTGGCCGGCGGCATGCTCGAGATGTCGAACGTCGACCTCGGGCAGGAGTTCACCAACCTCATCATCAGCCAGCGCGGCTTCCAGGCGAACTCGCGCATCATCAGCGCCGGCGACGAGATCCTGCAGGACCTCATCAACATCAAGCGCTGACGCCGACGCCGTCGCAGACCGGCCCGCCACCGACCTCGGTGGCGGGCCGGTTCGCGTCCCGGCCGAACCGTTCAAGGTCAGACACCCGCTGACGATAGGTAGTCAGATCGCTCGCCGAACCCGGGACGAGCAGGCAGCACCGCGCGGCGGACACCGCCACCCACCACGAAAGCAGGGGCCATGCAGTACGCACACACCGACACGGTCGTCGCCGGACGCCGCGGGCCGCTGGGCCGCGTCCGCGACCTCGGCGTCCGCACCAAGCTGATGGGGGCGGTCGGCGCCCTCGGCCTCGTGACCGTCGTCGTCGGCGGCGTCGCGGTGCAGTCCGTCGACGACCTGCAGTCGAAGACCGACCGCATGGAGCAGCTGCAGGTCGAGCTCGCCGCCGACCGCGGCACCGTGCACCAGGACCAGATCAAGGCGCGGATGCTCGTCGCCCAGGTCGCCGCCGTGCAGGGCAAGGAGGCGACCGACACCTACCTGCAGAAGATCAAGGACAACGACGCCGAGCTCGCCGAGGCCGTGCAGCGCGTCGACGCGCACGACGGCGCGAAGGTCATGCCGACCTGGCCCGCGTTCAAGACCGGGTTCGCCGCCTGGCAGCAGCTGCGCGACACCACGCTGCTGCCCGTCGCGATCCGCGACGACGCCGTCACCTACACCAGCCTGCTGTCGACGAAGTCGCAGCCGCTGATCGACACCTACGTCGACCAGCTCGACGCGGCCGCCGCCTCGCTCGACGCGGCGTCGAAGCAGGCGGCGCACGAGGCGAAGGCGACGGCCGAGGCCACGCAGCGCACGGTGCTGATCACCACGATCGTCGGGCTGCTGCTCGGCCTCGGCCTGGCGCTGCTCATCGCCAACGCCATCGTGCGCTCGCTGAAGTCGGTGCAGGGCGCCGTCGAGGCGATGGCGCGCGGTGACCTCACCGCCCGCGCCGACGTCACCGGCGGCGACGAGGTCGGTCGCATGGCCGCGGCACTCACCGAGGCCCAGGAGTCGCTGCGCGGCGTCGTCGCCACGGTCGCCGGGTCCGCCGACGCGGTGGCCGCCAGCTCCGAGGAGCTCTCGGCCACCAGCCAGCAGATCTCCACCGGTGCCGAGGAGACCAGCGTGCAGGCCGGTGTCGTGGCCGCGGCCGCCGAGCAGGTCTCGCGCAACGTGCAGACGGTCGCCGCCGGCTCGGAGGAGATGGGCGCGTCGATCCGCGAGATCTCGCAGTCCGCCAACGACGCCGCCCGCGTGGCCGCCGAGGCCGTCGGGGTCGTCGACGCGACGAACCAGACCGTGGTGCAGCTGGGCACCTCCAGCCAGGAGATCGGCAACGTCGTCAAGGTCATCACGTCCATCGCGGAGCAGACGAACCTGCTCGCGCTGAACGCGACCATCGAGGCGGCGCGCGCCGGCGAGGCGGGCAAGGGCTTCGCGGTCGTGGCCAACGAGGTCAAGGAGCTGGCGCAGGAGACCGCGCGGGCCACCGAGGACATCGCCCGCCGGGTCGACGCGATCCAGCAGGACACGTCCGGTGCGGTCGACGCCATCGGCCGGATCTCGACGATCATCACCTCGATCAACGACTACCAGATGACGATCGCCTCGGCGGTCGAGGAGCAGACCGCCACCACGCAGGAGATGGCGCGCAACGTCACCGAGGCCGCCACCGGCTCGGGGGAGATCGCCGCGAACATCACCGGCGTGGCCAGCGCCAGCAGCACGACCACCGAGTCGGTCGGCCAGGCGCGCCAGGCCATCGACGAGATGGCGCGGCTGGCGGCCGACCTGCGGATGCAGGTGTCGCGCTTCACCTACTGAGCAGCACCCGCACCACCCAGACGGGGCGCGCGG
Organism: Angustibacter aerolatus; assembly: GCF_054776675.1. Classification (NCBI taxonomy): domain Bacteria; kingdom Bacillati; phylum Actinomycetota; class Actinomycetes; order Kineosporiales; family Kineosporiaceae; genus Angustibacter; species Angustibacter aerolatus. The sequence goes on along the minus strand of NZ_BAAHBM010000047.1, from coordinate 21,997 downwards.
CCGGCACCAGCCGGCGGCGCGCCCCGTCGCCGTGTGTCCGGGACCACTCCCGTCGTCCTCCAGTCGCGGCCTGCGCTGTCGATGTTGCATCTGCAACCAGACAGAGGAGTGCACCGTGTTCGCTCGTGCCCGTCAGGCACCCACCACACCCGAGCTGCACCAGGCCAGGGCGGACGTGGACGCCGTGCACGCCGTGGTCGAGGCGCTGGCTCGATCCCGCACCGCGGACGACGCGGTGCAGACCGCCCTCGACGTCGTCCGCGAGCAGTTCGGCTGGGCCTACGCGTCCTGCTGGCGGCTCGACGAGGCCGCCGGCGTGCTGCGCGTCGCCGCCGAGTCCGGCGAGGCCGGGGAGGCGTTCCGCGCGGTGACCCGCACGGCGACGTTCGCGGAGGGCGTCGGCCTGTCGGGACGTGCGTGGCGCACCCGCGACCTGGTGCTCGTGGCCGACCTGGCCGAGCTGCGCGACTGCGTGCGGGCACCCGTCGCGCAGCGCAGCGGCATCCGCAGCGCCGTCTGCTTCCCGGTCGTCGAGGACGGCGCGGTCGTCGCCACCATGGACTTCTTCAGCGCCGAGCGGCTCGAGCCCTCGCCCCGCCGGCTGCAGACGCTGCGCAGCGTGGGCGTGCTGGTGTCGCAGGCGGTCACCCGCGTGCACGCCGCCGAGCGCCAGGTGAAGGCCGCACAGGACATCGCCGCGGTCACGCAGGTGCTCCGCGAGCTGTCCCGCGCCGCGACGGTGCAGGACGTCGTGGGCCGCGCGCTCGAGGCCATCCGCACCGGCTTCGACTGGACGTACGGCTCGTACTGGCGGGTCGATCCCTCGGACGCCGCGCTGCACTGGGTGCAGGAGTCCGGTGACGCCGGTGCCGAGTTCCGCGCCGTCACCAAGACGGCGTCCTTCCGCGAGGGGGTCGGGCTGTCGGGCCGGGCCTGGCGATCGCGCGACCTGGTCTTCGTCGAGGACCTCGCCGAGGTCACCGACTGCGTGCGGGTGCCGGCGGCCCAGCGGGCCGGCGTGAAGTCAGGGGTCTGCCTGCCGATCCTGGTGCACGGCGAGGTGGTCGGCACCATGGACTTCTTCGCCACCCGCACGCTCGTCATGTCGGCGGGCCGGGCGGACGCGCTGCGCAACACCGCCTTCCTCGTCGGGTCGGCCATGGAGCGGCTGGCGGCGGCCGAGCGGTTGGCCACGGCGGGTCAGGAGCTGATCTCGTCGATCACCGAGGTCGAGCGCAACGTGCTGGCGGCGACGAGCGTGGCCGGCGAGGGCGAGCGGCTGGCCGCTGCGGCCGACGACGCCGTCGCCCGGCTCGGCACCTCCAGCGACGAGATCGGCGCGGTGGTGAAGACCATCCGGTCGATCGCGTCGCAGACCAACCTGCTGGCGCTGAACGCGACCATCGAGGCGGCGCGGGCCGGCGACGCGGGCCGCGGGTTCGCCGTGGTCGCGGGGGAGGTCAAGGAGCTGGCCAACGAGACCGCCACGGCCACCGGCGAGGTCGACGTGCGGGTGCGCGACATCCAGGCGCAGGTGCGTCAGGTGGTCGGCGCGCTGGCGAAGATCGGCGACGTGGTGCGGGAGATCAACGAGACGCAGGCCGTGATCGGCGGCGTGCTGACCGAGCAGGTGGCGGTCACCCGGGACGTGCTCGCCTGACGGTTGCACAGTCAACACGCACCGCGGGATCAGGGACGCCGGTGCGACGTCCGAAGACCTCACGGGGTCGCCGACGGGGCGACTGCCGGATGAGGAGGTCGCAGTGCGTCGTCGAGCAGGTCAGCGGGGGAACGTCACGCCGGTGCGCGGTGACCGGCCGCGCGACGTCGAGGCGCTGGAGCACATGCTGCACGCGCTGGACGCCGGCGTCTCGGACGCGCAGGACGCCCGTCGGGTGTGCACCGACTCGCTCGTGGAGTCGCTCGCGCTCTGCTACGGCGCCCGCTGGGTGCCGGTGGCCGCCGACGGCGGCACCCCGGGCGGCTGGGGCCTGTCGTACGAGACCGGGCCCATGGCGGCCAGCCTGCGACGCGGCGGGCTGGAGCAGCTGCCCGTCGACGCCGGCCTCATCGGCACCGCGACCTCGACCCGCCGTCCGGTGCTGGTCGACGCCGCCCAGCAGGTGCGCGGCTGCGCCCGCTGGGACGCCGCCCAGCAGGCCGGTGCGGTCGCCGCGGCGATCGTGCCGCTCATCGACACCGACGGCACGATCGTCGGGGTCATGGAGCTCTACAGCAGCAAGCCGATCCCGACCATCGACGACGCGCGCTGGTCGGCCATCGCCCGCATCGCCACCCTCGCCCGCGCGCAGGCCGTCGTGGCCACGCAGCTGCGCGAGGACCTGCACGACCGCGAGGCCGTCACCAAGGTGGTCAGCTCGGTCGGGTCGGCCCGCGACGCCGACGCCGCGCTGCAGACGGCCCTGGAGAGCGTGCGGACCGCCTTCGGCTGGGCCTACGGCTCGTTCTGGCGGCTCGACCCCGAGGCGCAGGCGCTGACCTTCCAGCTCGAGTCGGGGTCGGCGGGTGCGGAGTTCCGGCAGGTGACCCTGGCGGCCTCGTTCCGCGAGGGCGTGGGCCTGTCGGGCCGGGCGTGGAAGCGCCGCGAGCTGGTGTTCGTGCGCAACCTCGCCGACATCACCGACTGCGTGCGCGCTCCCGCGGCGCAGCGGGCCGGCGTCCGCTCCGGCGTCTGCTTCCCGATCATGGACGGCGCCGAGGTGCTCGGCACCATGGACTTCTTCGTCACCGAGACCATCGAGCTGTCGCCGTCGCGGCTCGCCGCGCTGCGCAACGTGCAGCAGCTGGTGTCGCAGCGCCTCACCGCGCTGCGCCGCTCGGAGGCCAGCGCGCACAACGCGCAGCTGCTCTTCGACACCGTCACCCGGCTGCGGCAGGCGGCCGACGACGCGGCCGGCGTGGCCAGCGAGGCCGTCGGCCGCTCGGCCACCATGACGCAGGACGTCGAGGGGCTGGCCGAGTCGTCGAACGCCATCGGCGAGGTCATCAAGATCATCAACGGCATCGCGGGCCAGACGAACCTGCTGGCGCTGAACGCGACCATCGAGGCGGCGCGCGCCGGCGAGGTCGGCCGCGGCTTCGCGGTCGTCGCCGGCGAGGTCAAGGAGCTGGCGCGCGAGACCGGCGCCGCGACGCAGCGGGTCGCCGAGCAGATCGCCCGGCTGCAGGAGAGCAGCCGGTCGGTGGCCGGCGGCATCGGCGCCACGAGCGAGATCATCGGCCGCCTCGACCAGGTGCAGTCGCGCATGGAGCAGGTGCTCGGCGAGCAGGCGGCGATGGCCGCGGCGTTCCGCGAGGGGTAGTCGCGCGCGTCAGGCGGCCGGGGGTGCGGTGGCGAAGGCCACCACCCACGGCCGCTGCAGCACGTCGAGCGGCTCGGTGGGCAGCAGGTCGGCCACGACGGCGGCCTGCACCACCCCGCTGAGCGCGTTCCAGCTGCCCGCGGCGCCGTCGTCCGGGTCGAGCCCGGCCGCCCAGAACGCCTGCACGGCCCGCAGCTGGCCGGCCGCGGCCAGGCGCACGCGGCCGGACAGGTGCGCCGCCCAGCTCGCCTCGTGCATCGCCGTGCTCCAGCCGCGCTCACCCCGCCGCAGCGGGTCGACCGCCGCACGCCACGCGGCGCGGTCGCCGGGCGACCAGGCCGACACCTGTGCCAGAACCCGCACGGCCGCGGACGGCAGGCCGTCCGGGTCGGCTGCGGCTCGCTCGTCGCGGTCGTGGACGGCGGGGGAGAGGTCGTGCAGCGCGGCCACGAAGGGCGCGCCCAGGCGACGACGCGCGGCGGCCGGCAGCGAGGGCGCGGACCACGCGGCCGCGAGTGCGTCGGCCAGCACGTCGGCGACGGGCGCCCACTCCTCGGAGCGCACCGCGAGCTCGAGGCCGGCGTCGCCCGGCGTCCAGGTCCAGTCGAGCACCTCGCGGCCCAGCAGCAGGTCGAGGGCGGCGAGGTCGGCGAGCGGGCCAGTGGCCAGCGCGGCCAGCACCCGGCGGCTGGCCTCCAGCTGCTCCTCCTGGGCCAGCTGCACGGCCGTGCCGGCGAGCGCGGACGGCGTACCCACCTGCTCGAGCGCCTCGGCGTCGGTGAGCGCGGCGCGCGCCACGGCCCGGCCGGCACCGGGGTGGTGCCGGGCGACGACGTCGAGCGTCGCGGGGTCGCAGCGCAGCGCCTGCAGCAGCGCCTCGGCGACCGCGGCCCCGCCCTCGCGGCGGGCCAGGTCGAAGCCGACCGACGTCGCGCTCAGCAGGGAGTAGGGCACGGCACCAGCCTGGGCCGGGTGCCGTCGGCGCGCCAGTCCCGGCAGCCGACGGCACCCGTTCGGCGGTGCGCTCAGGCGTCGAGCGGCAGCACCGAGACGACGGCGAGGCCGCCGTCGCCGTAGCCCTTGATGGTGACCTTGAGGTCGTCGCGCTGGGTCACGACGTTCGCCCACTCGGCGACGTCGGCCGGCAGGGTGTCGCCGGGACGGTGCACCACGGACAGCTTCTGGTGGGTGTCGGAGAACTGGTTGAGCGCGCCGGCGAACACGTTGAGCAGCTCGTAGGCGTTCTCCTGCAACGAGTCCGGGATGTCGCGGTCCTCGATGGCCGCCTCGGCGCCGCCCGCGGGCACCAGGCCGAGGGCGGCGCCGGCGTAGGCGGTGAGCGCGAAGTCGAACAGCACCAGCGCGGTCATGGTGCCCCGGTCGTCGACGTACACGCCGATCGAGGGCGCCGGCGTCGAGTCAGGGCGCAGGCCCTTGCCGTAGGCGAGGGTGACGTCGCGACCGAGCATGCCCTCGAGGAGCTCGCGGATCGCCTGGTGGGTGGGCAGCTGGTGCACGGCGGGCCCTAGACCAGGACTGCGCTGAGCGCGTCGCGGAAGGTGTCGGGCGTGAACGGCTTGACGATGACGAACAGCGCGCCGGCGGAGCGGGCGGTGTCCTGCATGTCGGCCGAGCCCTCCGAGGTGACGAAGCCGAACGGCACGTCGATGCCCTGCGCGCGCAGGGCCCGCAGCAGCTCGATGCCGGTCATGTTGGGCATGTTCCAGTCCGACAGCACGAGGTCGGGCGCGCCGGCCTGGATCTGCGCCAGCGCGTCGGCGCCGTCGACGGCCTCGACGAGGTCGTGACCGTCGAAGCCGGCCTGCCGCATGGTGCGGGTGACGATCTGCCGCATGACGCGGCTGTCGTCGGCGATGAGGATGCGCATGGTGGTGGTGCCTCTCGGTGTGGTCCGGGACGTCGTGCGTCCGGGGTCAGGGTGCGTCGTGCCCGGGCTCTGCTCGCCGGACGTGCAGCTCGAGCCGCACGGTCCCGCCGGGCCAGGCCACGACGGTCGTCAGGGCGGCCGGGTCGGCCGCGGTGTGGGCGTCGGCCTCCGGCAGGAACGCCGGCAGCCCGAGCGAGCAGTCGCCGGGCAGCAGCGACTTGAGGTTGCCGCCGAGCACGTTCGCGAGCTCGCGCAGGGCGTCCTCGACGTCCTCGTCGTCGAGCGGGCCGATCGCGACCGGCGACGCCGCGAGCATGGCCTCGGTGACCCGGCGGGCGGTGCCCGGCTCGCAGGTGACCCGCACCCACCCGGCGTACGCGCCGGCGATCTCGACGACGGCGCCGACGGGTGCGGTGAGCGGTGCGTCGGGCGCGGGCGCGGGGTACGTGTGCAGCAGCGACTCCCAGACCGCCTCGACCACGGCCCAGACGTCGTCGGCCAGCTCGAGGGTGGCGAGCGGCGGCGTCACGACACGGCCCCGGCGACCGGCTCGGGCAGCAGGCCGAGCAGCGCCAGCTTGTCGCGCATGGCGTCGGAGGTGAACGGCTTGATCAGGTACTCGTGCGCGCCGGCGGCGAGCGCGCGGACCACGCGACCGTGCTCGCTCTCGGTCGTCACCATCATCATGGTGACGTCGCGCCAGGCGGCCTGCTCGCGGATCCGGCCGACGAGCGTCAGCCCGTCCATGACCGGCATGTTCCAGTCGATGCAGGCCAGGTGCGGGCGCCGGCCGGCGGCATCCATCACCGTCAGCACGTCGAGGGCCTGCTGGCCGTCGGCGGCCTCCTCGGTCTCGTAGCCGAGGCCGTGGAGCACGCCGGACACGATGCGCCGCATGGCGCGCGAGTCGTCGACGACGAGAGCACGCATCAGGAAACCTTCCGGTAGACGGAGCTGCGGCCGGCGGGGACGCGTTCCCAGCCGGTGAGCCCCAGGGTGGTCTCGGCGGCGCCGAGGTAGAGGTAGCCGTCGGGGGCGAGCACGTCGGCCACCCGGCGCAGCACCGCCTGCTTCGTCTGGACGTCGAAGTAGATGAGCACGTTGCGCAGGAAGACCACGTCGAAGCGGCCCATCGGGGGCAGCGGACGCATGAGGTTCAGTTCGGAGAACCGGGCCATCGCCTTGAGCGCCGGGCTGACCTGCCAGCCCGCGCCGTCCCGGACGAAGTGCTTCACCAGGCTGGTGGCGGGCAGGCCGCGGTTGACCTCGAGCTGGCTGTAGCGGCCGGTGCGGCAGCGCTCGAGCATCGCGCGGCTGAGGTCGGTGCCGACGATCTCGGTGTGCCAGCCGGCGACCGCGGGGGAGTCGGCCACCGTCATCGCGACGCTGTACGGCTCCTGCCCGCTGGAGCAGGCGCCGCACCAGATCCGCAGCCGGCGGCTGCCGCCGCGGGCCTTCGCCAGCGTGGGCAGCACCTGGTCGCGCAGGTGGGTGAACGGGTCGACGTCGCGGAAGAACGACGTCTCGTTGGTGGTCAGCGCCTCGACGAGCGCGCGCCCGGCCGGCCCGGTGGGGAAGCGGCGGACGCCGTCGATCCAGGCGTCGAGGTCGCGGCTGCCGTCGGCCTGGGCGAGCGGGCCGAGCCGCGACTCGACGAGGTACTCCTTGCCCGGCCCGAGCACGATGGCGCTCTCGCGCAGCACGAGGTCCTGCACGAACGAGAACGACTGGGCGGCGAGCGGCATCAGCGCACACCCCCCGCGAGCGCGGCGTCCGGACGGGCGGCGGCGACACCGAGCCGGCGCAGCACCTCCGGTGCGAGCTCGGTCAGCGGCAGCACGGCGTCGGCGAGCCCGGCCTGGGCCACCGAACCCGGCATGCCCCACACGACGGACGTCGCGGCGTCCTGCACGACGACGCGCGCACCGCCGCGCACCAGGTCGTCGCTGCCGCGCCGGCCGTCCGAGCCCATGCCCGTCATGACGAGACCGAGCGCGGCCGGGCCGACGGCGGCGGCCACCGAGCGGAACAGCACGTCGACGGCGGGCCGGCAGAAGTTCTCCGCCGGGCCCTGCTGCAGGTGGGTCTGCAGGCCGGCGCCGGCGCGCCGCACCTCGAGGTGGTGGTCGCCGGGCGCGACGTACACCGTGCCGGGCTGCAGCGGCTGGCCGCTGGTGGCCTCGACGACGTGCACGGCGCAGTTGCGGTCGAGCCGCGCGGCGAGCTGGGCGGTGAAGACGGGCGGCATGTGCTGGACGACGACGACGGGCACCCGCAGCGTGCCGGGCAGCCCGCGCAGCAGCGTCTCGAGCGCGGTCGGGCCGCCCGTCGAGCAGCCGACGGCGAGCAGCTGCACCGCGGCGCGCGGGCCGGCGGCCTGCCCGGTCGGTGCGGTCGGTGCGGTCGGTGCGGTCGCCGCGGGAGCGGGCCGGGCGGCGAAGGGAGCGGCGGTGGGTGCGGTGCGCAGCGGCGTCCGGGTGACGGGGCGGCCGGCGGGCGCGGGCACGACCGGACGGGGTGCGCGGCCGGCGCCGGCGAGCGCCTTGACCTTCGGGATCAGCTGGTCGCGCACCTGCGCGATCGACTGCGAGACGCTGCCCATGTTGGCCGGCTTGGCGACGTAGTCGCTGGCGCCGGCGTCGAGCGCGTCGAGGGTGGCCACGGCGCCGCGCTCGGACAGCGTGCTGAACATGATGATCGGCTGGCGGCGGCCGGCCGCGCGCAGGGCGCGCACGGCGCTGATGCCGTCCATCTCGGGCATCTCGATGTCCATGGTGATGACGTCGGGCGCCAGCTGGTCGACCTTCGTCAGCGAGGCGCGGCCGTTCACCGCGGTGCCGACGACCTCGATGTCGGGGTCGGCGTCGAGCACGTCCTTCACCAGCCGGCGGATGACGACGGAGTCGTCGACCACCAGCACGCGGATGCGCGCGCCGGGCAGGCCGGGCAGACCGGGCATCAGACCTCGACCGCGCGGTCGACGTCGAGCGCCAGCAGCAGCTGGTCGGGCAGCTTGTAGGCGCCCACGATGAGCGTGCCGGTCGCGTCGTCCATGGTGTCCGGCGGCGGCTCGAACTGGTCGTCGGCCACGTCGACGACGCCGCCGATGGTGTCGACGAGCAGGCTCACCGGCTCGCTGCCGACGCGCACCACGACCACCATCGGCTCGCGGTCGGGGGAGCGCTCGGGCAGCCCGAGCCGCGCGCGCAGGTCGATCGCGGTCAGCACCTGCCCGCGCAGGTTCACCAGGCCGGCGACGGCCGGCGGGGCGAGCGGCACGGGGGTGCGCACCTGCGAGCGGAGCACCTCCTGCACCCGGTCGACGGGCACGCCGTAGCAGCGGCCGTCGAGGGTGAACGTGGCGATGCGGGCGGTCATGCGGGCACCTCGCTGGTGTGGTGGTCGAGCCCGTGCGCGCCGGCCTGGGCGTCGTCGGTGCGGTCGAAGAAGAACGGGTCGGCGGCGAGCACCGCGGAGCGGACGTCGAGCAGCTCGACGACGCGGTCGCGCACGACCGTCGAGCCGACCAGCCCGTGGTCGTCGATGTCGCTGCGGTTCGTGCCGCCCGAGTCGGCGATGTCGACGATCTCGTCGACCACGATCGCGACGCTGCGGGTGCCGCTGGTGGTGATGAGCAGCAGCAGCTCGTCGCCGTCGCCGCTGCCGAGCGCACCGAGGTGGTTGCCCAGGCGCAGCAGCGGCAGGATCTGGCCGCGGTACTGCACGACCTCGCGGTGCCCGACCCGCTCGATGCGGGCGACGGGGATCTGCTCGAGCCGGGTGACCGACGACAGCGGGACGGCGACCTGCCGGCCCTCGCCGATGCCCGCGACCAGCACCCGCTCCTGCTCGCTGACGGCCGTCGCGGCGTCGGCCGACTCGGTCGCCCGCTCCACCGCCTCCGAGCGCAGCGCGCGGCGGCCGATCGCCTGCACGTCGAGGATCAGCGCCACCTGCCCGTCGCCGAGGATCGTGGCGCCGGAGAACAGCCCGATGGCCTTCAGCCGGTTCGAGAGCGGCTTGACGACGATCTCCTCGCTGTTCAGCACCCGGTCGACGACCAGGCCGAACCGGCGTCCCTCGGCCTGCAGCACCGCGATCGTCAGGCCGTCGTGGGTCTCGTCGGTCTCGTCGTCACTCGCGGCGTCACCCGTGCCGGCGGGCCGGCCGAGCACCTCGCTGAGCCGGATGAGCGGCAGCAGCTGGCCGCGCAGGCGGTACACCTCGGCGCCGCCGACCTCCTCGACGTGGGTGGCGGCCTTCGTGGCGTCCAGCGCGACGAGCTCGAGCAGGTTCACCTGCGGCACGGCGTAGCTCTCGCGGCCGCACTGCACGGTGAGCGAGGCCACGATGGCGAGGGTGAGCGGGATGCGCAGGCGGCAGGTGGTGCCGCGGCCGACGGCCGACTCGACCTCGATCGCACCGCCGATGGCCTCGATGTTCGTCTTGACGACGTCCATGCCGACCCCGCGGCCCGACACGTTGGTGACGGCGGCGGCGGTGGAGAAGCCGGGGGCGAAGATGAGCTGCAGGATCTCGGCGTCGGACATGGATGCGACCTGCTCGGCGCGGCGCACGCCCTTCTCGACCGCCTTGGCGGCGATGACCGTGGGGTCGATGCCGGCGCCGTCGTCGGTGATCTCGACGACGACCTGACCGCCCTCGTGGTACGCGCGCAGCGTCAGCACCCCCTCGGCCGGTTTGCCTGCGGCGACACGGGTCTGGGGTGCCTCGAGGCCGTGGTCGACGGCGTTGCGCACCAGGTGGGTCAGCGGGTCCTTCACGGCCTCGAGCAGGGTGCGGTCGAGCTCGGTCTCCTTGCCCACCATCTCCAGGCGCACCGAGCGGCCGCAGGTGGCGCCGAGGTCGCGGACGACGCGGGGCAGCTTCGACCACAGGTGGTCGATGGGCTGCATGCGCGTCTTCATGACGCCCTCCTGCAGCTCGGACGCGATCTGGTTCAGCCGCTGGGAGGCGCGGGTCAGCTCGGCGTCGCCGCGTGCCGCCGCCTGCCGCACGATCTGGTTGCGGGCCAGCACGAGCTCGCCGACCTGCCGCATGAGCGAGTCGAGCAGGTCGACGTCGACCCGCACCGACGCGTCGGCCGCGCTGCGCCGGACCGGCGCCGCCTCGTCCGGTGCGTGCTCCGCGGGAGCGGGGGGCGGGGCGGGAGTGGCGGGTGCGACGGCCGCGGGGGGTGCGACGGGTGCGGTCGGGGCCACGGCCTCGACGACGGCCTCGACGACGGCCTCGACGACCGGCGCTGCGGCGACCTCGACGACCGGCGCTGGGGCGACCTCGGCGGCGGGCGCGGCGACCGGGGCCGGTGCCTCGCCGCGGTCGAGCTCGGCCTGCACCAGGGCGACGGCGGTGCTGACGTCGACGTCGCCCTCGGCGCCGGTGGCCTCGATGGCGGCGAGCAGCTCGCGCACGCCGTCGACCATGGCCAGCAGGGCGTCGGTGATCTCCGGCGTCATCTGCAGCCGGCCGTCGCGCAGCCTGGCGAGCAGGTTCTCCCCGACGTGCGTCAGCGACTCGAGGTGCCCGAACGCGAGGAAGCCGCTCGTGCCCTTGATCGTGTGGATGGTGCGGAACACGCTCGCGAGCAGGTCGCGCGAGCCGGGCTCGCGCTCCAGCTCGACGAAGTCCCGGTCCAGCTGGTCGAGGTTCTCGTAGCTCTCCACGAGGAACTCCTGGACGATCTCGTCCACGTCGTCCATGTCGTCCCCTTCGGTGGTTCACGGTGTCCAGGGGACCTATCGGTGCGTCAGCACCGCAGTTGAGTCTTCGTCCGCTTTCGCCCGGGAACCTCAGGAGGCCGGTGGCCCGGCCGATGGGTGGTGCAGGACGACCCACGGACGGGTCGCCGAAGCGCAGAGGGACGGAACCCGATGATCCAGCTGACCCGCCTGAACGGCCCGGGGTTCGCACTGAACCCCGACCTGATCCAGAAGGCCGAGGCCACCCCCGACACGGTCGTCACGCTCGTCGACGGCACCAAGTACGTCGTCGCGGAGTCGATCGACACCATCACCGAGCGCGTCCTCACCCACCGCGCGTCCGTCGTCGCCCTGGCGCGGCACATGGCCGACGTCGCCGACACCGCCCGCGACGACAGCGAGCCGGCCGACGAGCTCGAGAGCCGTCGCGCCACCGGCGACGCCGTCGTGCCCCTCCGTCCCCGCAGGAGCCACTGATGGATCCGGCGACGATCGTCGGCGTCGTCCTCGCCTTCGCGGCCATCTTCGGCTCGATGATCATGGAGGGCGGCAACCCGGCGAGCATCTTCCTGCCGCCGCCGCTGCTGCTGGTGTTCCTCGGCACGTTCGGCGCCGGCATGGCGGGCGGGCTGCTGAAGGACTTCACCGGTGCGCTCGCCGCGCTGAAGGACGCCTTCCTGAAGAAGCCGATCACGGCCGACGCGACCGTCGAGGTCGTCGTGAAGCTCGCCGAGCGGGCGCGCCGCGAGGGCCTGCTGGCGCTGGAGTCGGCCGTCAAGGAGGTCGAGGACCCCTTCCTGAAGGAGGGCCTGCAGGCCGCCATCGACGGCGCCGACCCCGACGAGCTGCGCGAGATCCTGTTCGGCAAGATCGACACCAAGAAGGCCTACGACAAGCAGATCGCCAAGCTGTTCGGCGACATGGGCGGCTACGCCCCGACCGTCGGCATCATCGGCACCGTCATCGGCCTGGTGCACGTGCTCGAGAACCTCAGCAAGCCCGACGAGCTCGGCCACCTCATCGCCGGCGCGTTCGTCGCGACGCTGTGGGGCGTGCTGAGCGCCAACATCCTGTGGCTGCCCATCGCCAGCAAGCTCAAGCGCGTCTCCGAGGTGGAGTGCCACCAGATGGAGGTCGTCGTCGAGGGCGTCCTCGCCATCCAGTCCGGCACCAGCCCGCGCGTCGTGCAGCAGAAGCTCGAGAGCTTCCTGCCGCCGTCGTCGAAGCCCGCCGCCGAGGCGGCCTGACGTGTCGGCGAGCAAGGGCCGCGGCCGCAAGCACGAGGAGGAGGAGCACATCAACCACGAGCGGTGGCTCGTGTCGTACGCCGACATGATGACGCTGCTGATGGTGCTCTTCATCGTGATGTTCGCGATCAGCCAGGTCGACCAGAAGAAGTTCGCGGCGCTGAAGGACGGGCTGTCGTCCGGGTTCGGCTCCACCGAGAGCGTCCCGGTCACCGGCGGCACCGGCATCAGCGACAACGACGGCGTGGTGCCCGGCAAGATCGACATCGGCATCGGGCTGGGCGTGAAGCAGAACACGACCACCGGGTCGGACAGCAGCGCCTACACCGAGGGCCGCGGCAAGGGCGGCAAGGACTCGACCAGGGCCCGGGCCGAGGCCGAGCTCAAGCGGTTCGGCGACGTCGAGGGCAAGATCAAGAAGGCGCTCGCCGTCAAGCACCTGCAGGGCGACGTGCGGTTCAAGGTCACCGAGCGCGGCCTGGTGGTCGCGCTGATCTCCGACGACGTCTTCTTCGACAGCGCCAGCGCCACCATCCGGCCGCGCGGCCGGCAGGTGCTCGACGCCGTCGGCCCGGTGCTGTCGCCGCTGCCGCAGGACGTCGCGGTCGAGGGTCACGCCAACAAGCTGCAGATCAGCAGCGCGCAGTACCCCACGAACTGGGAGCTGTCGGCCGGCCGGGCCAGCAGCGTCGTCCGGTACCTCATCGACCACGAGGACGTGTCGGCCGGCCACCTGTCGGCCACCGGCTACGGGTCGTCGCGGCCGCTGTACCCCGAGAGCGACCCGCGCTCCATCACGTTCAACCGCCGCGTCGACGTCGTCGTCGTGAGCAACGAGTCCGCCGACGTCCGCGCGCTGCTGCCGAAGCTGGCCGAGCAGCTGTCGGACCTGTGAGCCCCTGATGGCCAAGACCGAGGAGAGAGTCATGTCGAGCAACGTCAGCGCCGTCCCAGGTGGCGCCGGCGGCGCCGCAGGGGGAGACCCGGACGCCGCGAAGAAGAAGGGCAAGGGCAAGCTCGTCGTCATCGCCCTGGTCGTCGTCGCGCTGCTCGGCGGCGCCGGGTACTTCGTCGTGCTGAAGCCGAAGTCGGCGTCCGCGGCCACCGAGAAGAAGCCGGAGCCGGAGAAGGGCGCCGTCGTCGCGGTCGACCCGGTGAACGTCAACCTGGCCGGTGGGCACTACCTCAAGCTCGGCTTCGCGCTGCAGCTGGCGAAGGCCGTCAAGGAGGAGCCCGACCCCAGCGAGGCCACCGACATCGCGATCGAGCTGTTCAGCGGCCAGAGCATGGAGAAGCTCTCCGAGCCCGAGGGCCGAGAGAAGATGAAGGCGAAGTTCACCAAGGCCGTCGAGAAGGCCTACACCGAGAAGGAGACCGAGGCGGTCATCGACGTGTACCTGACCGCCTTCGTCATGCAGTGACCTCCGGTCGTCCGGCGCGCCCCCGACGGCGCGCCGGACGAACTGGACGGTTGATCGCCCGTTCGGCGTAAAGCCCCGGGGGGCGGCTGCCGAAAGACGCTGCATGCCCACGAACGACGTCACCACCGACGCGCCCACCAAGCGCGGGATGGTCGCGTACGACTTCCGCCGGCCGACGAAGCTGGCCCGCGAGCAGGCCCGCCTGCTGGAGATGGTCTTCGAGACGGTGGCCCGCCAGTGGGCGACCGTGCTGACCTCCGAGCTCGGGTCGCCCTGCCAGGTCAGCTTCACCGGCGTCGAGCAGCGCTCCTACGACGACTACGTCAGCAGCCTGCCCTCGCCCAGCGTGCTGGCCCTCTTCAAGCCCCTGCCGCACCCCGGCTCGGCGTTCCTGCAGCTCGACCTCAGCACCGGGTTCACCGCGCTCGAGCTCATGCTCGGCGGCCGCGGCGGCGCCCAGCCCGAGCGCACCCCGACCGAGATCGAGTCGAGCCTGCTGTCGCGCGTGGTCGAGCGGATGCTCGGCGAGCTGCGGTACGGCCTGGCCGCCGCGGCCACGATCAACCCCACGCTGCGCGGCCTCGAGTTCAACCCGCAGTTCGTGCAGGAGGCGGCCGCCACCGACCTCTACATCGTCGCCTCCCTGTCGGTCACGCTCGCCGGCACGCAGCAGGCCGCGACCGTCGCCCTGCCGGCGCCCGTCCTGGCGCCCCGCGCCTCCGAGTCGCAGGCGCCCGACGCCAAGGAGCGCGCCGCCCGCCAGGCCAACCGCGTGGCGATGTCGACCCTCGTCGAGGACGTGCCCGTCGAGGTCCGCGTGCGCTTCGTGCCGCGCCCCATGCGCTCGGCCGCCCTGCTGACGCTCAAGGTCGGCGACGTCGTCCGCCTCGACCACCCCACCGACCGCCCGCTCGACGTCGTGTCGTCCGGCGTGGTGTGCGCCCGCGGCGTCGCGGGCACGAACGGTCCCCGCGCCGCCTGCCTCATCACCTCCTCCACCCTGCCTGGAAGGGCCAGCGAATGACCACCACCACCCTCGGCACCGACGTCCTGGCCGCGGCCCGCGCCGCCGCCGGCCTCGTGCCCTCCAGCGCCCCCCTCACCCCGGGCAACCCGGTCTCGGTCGGCTCGGTCACCGGCACCCTGCCCGCGGGCGCCGTCGCCGTGCGCGCCGAGGTCGTGGGTTCTCGCCCCGGCACCGTCGTCGTGGTCGTCGAGGCGCAGCTCGTGGCGGCCCTCGCCGGCTCGCCGATGGGCGACCTGCCGCTGCCCGAGGCGCTGCGCCCCGCGCTCGAGGCGCTCGCCGTCGCGATCGGCGTCGGCGCGCTCGGCACCGGCGTCGAGGAGCCCGCCGGCCAGGCACTCGCCCGGCTGACCGGGCCGGACGCGGTCGTCGTGCCGCTCACCGGCGTCGGGGGCGCTTCGGCGTGGCTCGGCATCAGCGCCGCCACGCCGTCCGGCTCGCCCGCGCTGCCCTCGAACCCCACCGGCGAGGCCGGCTTCGAGCTGCTGCAGGACGTCGTCATGGAGCTGTCGGCCGAGCTCGGCCGCACCACGATGACCGTCCGCGAGCTGCTGTCGCTGCAGCCGGGCGCCGTCGTCGAGCTCGACCGCCTCGCCGGGAGCCCGGCCGACCTGCTGGTCAACGGGCGGCTCATCGCCCGCGGCGAGGTCGTCGTCGTCGACGAGGACTACGCCCTCAAGATCACCGAGCTCGTCTCCGGCTCGATGCAGGAGCACAGCTGATGGAGCTCGCCTCCCTCGTCGGGCGGATGGCCGTCTCGCTGGTCGTCGTGCTCGCCGTCCTGTGGCTGGCCGCCCGCGCCCTGCGCAAGGGCCAGCGCCGGGCGTCCAAGGGCGTCGACCTCGACGTGCTGGCTCGCCAGCCGCTCGCCCAGCGCGCGTCGCTGGCCGTGGTGCGGCTCGGCGACCAGGCGCTGGTGCTCGGCGTGACCGAGCACCGCGTCGAGCTGCTCGCCCAGCAGCCGCTGGCCAGCCTGGTGCCCGACGAGGTCGCGACCGAGGTCGCGGTGCCGCAGCAGCTCGCCCCGGCGCAGCAGGTCGACGTCGCGCAGCCCGTCGACGTCGCGCAGGTGCCGGTGCTGCAGGTCGCGCCCACCCGGGCCCAGCAGCGCTCGCAGCAGCAGCCGCAGGGTCCGCTGGCCGGCTCGGCGCTCTCGCCGCAGACCTGGGGCAAGGCGCTGGACGCCGTCCGAGAGCTGACGGTGCGCAAGTGACCGTTCGCAACCGCCTGCGGGCGTGGGCCGCCGGCCTGCTGCTCGCCGTCGCGGCCGTCGTCGGGATCGCGGTCGCCGCCCCCGCGTCGGCCGCCCCGGCCACCGCGCCGACGTCGGTCTCGACCGTCGCGCACGTCGTGGCGAGCGGCACGAAGAAGCCGACCGACCCGGTCGCCCCCAGCGGCGGCGTCTCGGTGCAGATCGGCGGCAGCGACTCGAAGGGCACCAAGCCCTCGAGCTCGGTCTCGATCATCCTGGCGATCACCGCGCTGTCGGTGGCCCCCGCGGTGCTGCTGCTGACCACCAGCTTCACCAAGATCTTCGTGGTGCTGGGCCTGACGCGCAACGCGCTCGGCCTGCAGACCACGCCCCCCACGCAGGTGCTGGCCGGCCTGGCGCTGTTCCTCACGATGTTCGTGATGGCCCCGACGCTCACCAAGATGAACCACGACGGCGTGCAGCCCTACCTCAAGGGCGACCTGTCGCAGTCGCAGGCGTTCGAGGCCGGGGTGAAGCCGCTCAAGGACTTCATGGTGAAGCAGACGCGGCCGGAGGAGCTGACGATCATCACCAAGGCGGCGAACATGCCGCGGCCGAAAGACGCCGCGCACGTGCCGCTCACCACGCTGGTGCCGGCGTTCGTGCTGTCGGAGCTGCGGTCGGCGTTCGTGATCGGGTTCCTGATCTTCATCCCGTTCCTGGTGATCGACCTCGTCGTCTCGGCGGCCCTGATGTCGCTCGGCATGATGATGCTGCCGCCGGTCACCGTGTCGCTGCCGTTCAAGCTGCTGCTCTTCGTCCTCGTCGACGGCTGGGGCCTCATCGTCCAGTCGCTCGTCGCCAGCTACCAGCACTGAGACAGGGGGTTCGCGCGTCATGAAGGACCAGACCGTCATCGAGCTCGGCCTGCAGGCGATCCTGCTGTCGGCCAAGCTCTGCGCGCCGCTGCTGCTCACCTCGCTGGCCATCGGCTTCGGCATCTCGCTGTTCCAGTCGGTGACCCAGATCCAGGAGGCCACGCTCAGCTTCGTGCCGAAGGCGATCGGCATCGGCGTGGTGATCGTGGTGTGCGGCAACTGGATGCTGCACGAGCTGGTGTCGTTCACGACCGAGCTCTACACCCGCATCCCCGTCCTGCTGACCACCGGCTGAGCGGGTCGACGCGCCGTGAACCTGGACCTGCCCGCCACGACCCTGCTGGCGCTGCTGCTCGCCAGCGCGCGTGCGGGTGGCTTCCTCGCGGTCGCCCCGCCCTTCAACAACAAGGCGATCCCGGTGCAGGCCAAGGCGCTGCTGTCGGTGGCCATCGGGCTGCCGATGGTCGCGCAGGCCGGCACCGCCCGCCTCAGCCTCGACACCTGGGCCGTGATGTCGGGCATCGTCGTGCAGCTCGTCGTCGGGCTCTCGCTCGGGTTCCTGTGCCAGCTGGTGTTCGTCGCGGTGCAGTCGGCCGGCGACCTGATCGACGTCTTCGGCGGTTTCTCGCTGGCGTTCGCCTACGACCCGCTGATGCAGAGCGGCAACGCGGTGTTCGGCAAGACCTTCCAGATGATCGCCTCGACGCTGCTCATGGTGTCGGGCGGGTACCTGCTGGTGCTGCACGGGTTCCTGCGCAGCTTCGAGGCGATCCCGCTCGACGGCGGCCTCGACCTGCGCACCCTGTCGGGCGTGCTCACCCACGGCCTCGGGCAGCTGCTGCTGGCGGCCCTGCAGATCGCCGCCCCCCTGCTGTGCGTGCTGTTCCTGGCCGACGTCGCGCTCGGCCTGCTGACCCGCGTCGCGCCGTCCCTCAACGCGTTCCAGCTCGGCTTCCCGTTCAAGATCCTGCTGTCGCTGCTGCTGGTGGGCACGACCATCATGGCGCTGCCGGACGTCGTCGCCCACCTCACCGACACCGCCGGCAGCGCGATGATGAAGCTCTACGGGCGGTAGGCGATGAGCGGGGAGAAGACCGAGAAGCCGACGCCGAAGCGCCTCAAGCAGGCGCGCTCGGAGGGCAACGTCGCCCGCACGCCGGACGTCGGTGCCTGGGTGACGATCCTGGCCGCCACCGTGCTGGTGCCGAAGGTCGGCCGCGACGTCGCCGACGTCGCCCGGGCGATGCTGGTGCGGGCGATCGACGCCATCCAGCACCCGACGCCCGAGGTGGCGCTGCAGCTGCTCGGCAAGGGCCTGCGCGACTCGATGGTGGCGCTGCTGCCGCTGGTCGCCGCGACCCTGGTGGTCGCCGTCGGCGCGACGGCCGCGCAGGGCGGCCTGCACCCCGCCACGAAGAAGCTCAAGCCGAGCTTCAAGAGCCTCAACGTGCTGCAGGGCGTCAAGCGGATGTTCGGCCTGATGACGCTGTGGGAGGCCGCCAAGATCATCATCAAGACCGCGGCGCTCGGCCTGGTGCTGTTCGCCATCGTGCGCCGGCTCGCCCCGCAGCTGGTGCTGTCGACCGACGCGCCGCTGATGACCACGCTGGGCATCACCGCGGGCGGCATCCTCACCGTCGTCCGGGCCAGCGTGCTGGTCGGCCTGATCATGGCCGTGGCCGACTACCTGGTGAAGCGGCGCAAGACCAACAAGGGCCTGCGCATGTCGAAGCACGACGTGCAGCAGGAGTACAAGCAGGCCGAGGGCGACCCGCACGTGAAGGGTCACCGCCGCTCGATGCAGATGGCCATGAGCCGCAACCGGATGATGGCCGACATCGCCACGGCCGACGTGGTGATGGTCAACCCGACGCACGTCGCCGTCGCGCTGCGCTACCAGCCCGGCCGCGGCGCCCCGGTCGTGGTCGCCAAGGGCGCCGGCGTGGTGGCCGCGAAGATCCGCGAGCGGGCCGCCGAGCACCGGGTGCCGCTCGTGCAGGACGTGCCGCTGGCCCGAGCGCTGCACGCCGCCTGCGAGGTGGGGCAGGAGATCCCCGCCGAGCTCTACGGCGCCGTCGCGCAGGTGCTCGCGTTCGTCATGTCGCTGCGGGCGAAGGGCGCTGCCGCCGGCACGCACCGCTCGCCGGTGACCGTGCGCGAGGGCCTCGGCGACGCCGTCCCGGCCTGACCGGTGCTCGCACCCAGAACGGACAGGTCGGTGGCTCAAGCCCCGGTGGGGGCCTGCCGAAGGGGTTGAGGTCGGTCACCGGACCGGCTGCACCACCGCCAGGACGGCACCAGCACCAGGCCAGGGATCGGCCACTTCTCCCCAGGAGAGGCGTGTCCCTGTGAGGTCGCGAGCCAAGGCCAGCCAGCTGGCGCTGCCGATCGGCATCGTCGGCATCGTGCTGCTGCTGGTCGTGCCGCTGCCCGCGGTGGTGCTCGACCTGCTGATCGCCATGAACATCACGCTGGCGATCGCGGTGCTGCTGGTGTCGATCTCGATCAAGCGGCCGCTCGACTTCTCGGTCTTCCCGTCGATGATCCTCGTGCTCACCCTGCTGCGGCTGTCGCTGAACGTGTCGGCGACCCGGCTGGTGCTGCGCGACGGCTACGCCGGCAAGGTGATCGGCTCGTTCGGGCACTTCGTGGTCGGCGGCTCGCTGGTCATCGGCCTGGTCATCTTCCTCATCCTCATCGTCATCCAGTTCGCCGTCATCACGGCCGGTGCCGGCCGCGTCGCCGAGGTGGGCGCCCGCTTCACCCTCGACGCCATGCCCGGCAAGCAGATGGCCATCGACGCCGACCTCAACTCGGGCCTCATCACCGAGGACGAGGCGCGGGTGCGGCGTGCAGACGTCGCCGCCGAGGCCGACTTCTACGGCGCCATGGACGGTGGCTCGAAGTTCGTCAAGGGTGATGCGATCGCCGCCATCATCATCACGTTGATCAACCTGGTCGGCGGGTTCGCCATCGGGATGATCCAGCGGGGGATGGCCCCGGTCGAGGCGCTGCAGACCTACTCGCTGCTGACGATCGGCGACGGCCTGGTCTCGCAGATCCCGGCGCTGCTGCTGTCGGTGTCGACCGGTCTGATCGTGACCAGGTCGACCACCAACGGCGACATGGCCACCGACGCCACCCAGCAGCTCGGGCAGCAGCCCCGCGCGCTGTTCATCGCCGGCGGCGCCGCCCTCGGCATCGCGCTCATCCCCGGGCTGCCCAAGCTGCCGTTCATCGTGATCGGCGCCGTCGTGCTGCTGCTCGCCCAGCGCGCCTCCCGGGCGCAGTCGCGCGCCGCCCAGGCCGCCGACGTGCTCGACGACGACGCGCCCGCCCAGCAGGAGGGCCCCGAGGCGCTCATGGGCGAGATGCGCGTCGACCCGCTCGAGGTCGTGCTCGCCCCCGACCTGGTCGACCTCGTCGACACCGGCGTCGGCGGCGACCTGCTCGACCGCGTGCGCGCCCTGCGCCGCAAGCTCGCCATGCAGCTCGGACTGGTCATGCCGCCGGTGCGCACCCGCGACAGCCTCGACCTGCCGGCGTCCGGCTACTCGATCCGCATCAGCGGCGTCGAGGTCGGCCGCGGCGAGGCGCCCCCCGGCCACGTGCTCGCGATCGGCGACGAGCTCGACAACGTGCCCGGCCGCCCCACCACCGAGCCGGTCTTCGGCCTGGCCGGCAAGTGGGTGCCCGCCGAGGCCCGCCAGCAGGCCGAGCTGTACGGCGCGTCCGTCGTCGACCGGGCCAGCGTGCTCATCACGCACCTGGCCGAGGTCGTGCAGACGCACGCCGCCCGGCTGCTCGGCCGCGAGGACGTCAAGGCGCTGATCGACAGCGTGCGCCGCACCCACCCGGTGGTCGTCGAGGAGCTCACGCCCGCGCTGCTCACCACCGGCGAGATCCAGCGCGTGCTGCAGGGCCTGCTCGCCGAGGGCATCTCGGTGCGCGACCTGGTGCGCGTGTTCGAGGCGCTGTCGCAGCGCGCCAAGACCGGTGCCGACCTCGACGGGCTCGTCGAGGCAGCCCGGCTCGCGCTCGGCCCGGCCATCGCCGACACGTTCGCCAAGGACGGTCTGCTGCAGGTCATCACGCTCGACCCGGGCGTCGAGCAGCAGCTCGTCGACGCCGTCCGCCCCGGCGACCAGGGCGGCGTGCTGAGCCTGCCCGGCGGCATGCTCGAGCGGTTCGTCGACTCGGCGATCCAGACCCTCGTCGCCGCCGAGCGCGAGGGCCGTTCGCCCGTCCTGGTGTGCGCCCCCGTGGTGCGCGCCCCCCTGCGCCGGCTGCTGGCACCCCACGTGCCCCGGCTGGCGGTCCTTTCCTACGCGGAGATCGACCCGTCCCTGCGCATCGAGACGAGTGGAGTGGTGAGCGGTGGAGCAGCGATTGCTGCTTGAGGGCTCGGACATCGACGAGCTGCTCGAGCGAGTGCGTGACCAGCACGGCCCGGACGCCCGCATCGTGCACGCCGAGCAGAAGATGGTCGGCGGCGTCGCCGGCTTCTTCGCCCGGCGGCGCTACGAGGTGGCCGTGGCCGTGGGCGAGCAGGCGGACGACGCCCCCGCCCTCGCGCTGGACGGTCTCGGCCTCGTCGACGCCCAGGACGGCTTCGACCGCCGCGACGTGCTCGACGGCGCCGGTGCGCCCGCCGCGCCCGCATCGGTCAGCCCGCCCGCCGCGCCCGTCGCGCCGGCGGTCGGCGGCGGCTCGGTGCTGCCCGCCGCACCCCTCGCGTCGCACCCCTCGGTGACGGCCCCCGCGCCCGTCGCCGCGCCCGCCCCCTCGGCCGCGGTCGACGTGCTGCGCACGCTCTTCGGGCACGACGACGTGCCGGCAGCCGCCGTCCCCGCCGCCGCGCCCCGCGCCGTCGAGACGCCGACCCCGCAGCACGCACCCCAGCCCGTCGAGCAGGCCGAGCCGAGCGAGCCCAGCGAGCCCGCCGCCCCGACGTCCCTCGCCGAGCTGCTGACGCTGGCCGACCGGCAGGACGGCGACGCCCGTCCGCCCGGCCGCGCGCTGTCGACCGAGTCGACGTCGTTCGACGCGCTGCTGCGCGACCTGGTCGCCCGCACCGGGCAGCCCCAGCCGGCCGCCCCGCCCGTTGGCGGCGTCGACGACCTGCTGGTCGAGGCGTCCGCGACCCCGGTGGCGTTCGTGCCGCCCGCGTTCACCCCGCCCACCGAGCCCGTCGGGCCGCCGCTCGAGCAGCCGGCCGCGCTGGGTGCCGCTCCGGAGCCGGCCGCGTTCGCCGACTTCGCCGCCCGCCTCGGTCAGCCGGCGACGTCCGACGCCGCGCCCGCC
>NZ_BAAHBM010000046.1:0-26850 GCF_054776675.1 Angustibacter aerolatus | reverse complement strand
GGCACCCGCCCGGGTGCGGCCGCGTCCGGCGCCCGGGTGCGCGCCGCCGTGGGCCCGCGCCCGACGCGGCTGCGGCGCATCGCCGTGCTCGGCGGCGTCTTCGTCGTGCTGGCCGTGCTGCTCGCACCAGCGCTTCGGTCCTACCTCGCGCAGCAGCACGACATCGCCGAGCTGCGCGAGCAGGTCGCGGCGCAGCGCGCGGACGTCGCGCAGCTCGAGCGGCAGCGGGCGGCCTGGGACGACGACGCCTACGTCAAGGCGCAGGCGCGTGAACGGCTGAAGTTCGTCCTGCCCGGCGAGAAGGCCTACACCGTCATCGACGCCGAACCGGCCGACACCACGCCCCAGGCGTCGGTGCGGGCCGCAGTGCGCACGGCCCGCGACGACCGGTCGTGGTTCGGCAACCTGTGGAGCTCGGTGCAGGTGGCCGGCGCAGGCGCCCCCCGGTGAGGGGCGCTCGGCCGTGAGCGAGCAGGCCCCCGAGCCGTCGGTGCCGGCGGCCGACCTGGACGCCGTCGAGCGTCAGCTCGGTCGTCGACCGCGGGGTGTGGTCGGCGTCGCGCACCGTTGCCCCTGCGGCCAGCCGGACGTCGTCACGACCGCGCCGCAGCTCGACGACGGGACGCCGTTCCCGACGACGTTCTACATGACCTGCCCGCGGGCGACGGGTGCCATCAGCACGCTGGAGTCCCAGGGGCTCATGCGGGAGATGACCGAGCGACTCGGGCGCGACGACGAGCTGGCGACGGCCTACCGCGAGGCCCACGAGGACTACCTGGCGCGCCGGGCGCTGCTCGGCGAGGTGCCGCAGATCGCCGGCGTCTCCGCCGGCGGGATGCCCACGCGGGTGAAGTGCCTGCACGTGCTGGCCGGTCACGCGCTCGCGGCCGGCCCGGGCGTCAACCCGCTCGGCGACGAGACCCTCGCCGCGCTGCCGGAGTGGTGGGCCGCCGGACCCTGCACCGCGCCGGTCGACGAGGCCAGCGTCCCGGAGGTGTCGTGACGCGGGTCGCCGCCGTCGACTGCGGCACGAACTCCATCCGGCTGCTGGTCGCGGACGTCGACCCGGACGCCGGCACGCTTCGCGACCTGCACCGGGAGATGCGCGTCGTGCGCCTGGGCGAGGGGGTCGACCGCACCGGGCGGCTCGCGCCCGAAGCCCTGCGCCGCACGCTCGACGCCACCGGCGACTACGCCCGGCTCGTGCACGACCTCGGCGCCGAGCGGGTGCGGTTCGTCGCGACGTCCGCGTCGCGCGACGCCGAGAACCGCGAGGAGTTCGTCGCCGGCGTCCGCGAGCGGCTGGGCGTCGAGCCGGAGGTCGTGACCGGCGTCGAGGAGGCCGCGCTGTCCTTCGCCGGCGCGACGCGGGAGGCCGCCGGGGCCGGGCTCGCCGGCCCCTACCTCGTGGCCGACATCGGCGGCGGCTCGACCGAGGTGGTGCGCGGCGAGGACGACGTGCAGCGGTCGCGGTCGGTCGACGTCGGCTGCGTGCGCCTGACCGAACGGCACCTGGCGGGCGACCCGCCCACCCGCGAGCAGCTGGCGGCGGCGCGGGCGGACGTCGAGGCGGCGCTCGACGCGGTCGAGGAGCAGGTGCCGATGACCGGGGTGGGCACGCTCGTCGGCCTGGCCGGCTCGGTGCTCACCGTCGCCTGCACCGCGCTGCGGCTGCCCGCCTACGACGCCACGCGCACGCACCTGTCGCGGTTGCCGGTCGACCAGGTGCTCGCCGCCTGCGACCAGCTGATCGCGATGCCCCGGGCCGAGCGCGCGGCACTGCCCTTCATGCACCCGGGCCGGGTCGACGTCATCGGTGCGGGCGCGCTGATCTGGCGCTCGCTGGTCGAGCGGGTGGCCGACCGCTCGGGCACCACCGAGGTCGTGGCCAGCGAGCACGACATCCTCGACGGCATCGCGTTCGGCCTCGCGGCGGGCGCCGGCGCGATGCCCCGGTCGTGACGGCCACACAGCCGGCACCGCACCCGCTGACCGGGCAGCCGTTCACCTCACCCGTCCCACCCGGCACCGGCTGGCCGGGTGACCCGGCCACCGCGCGCACCCCGCGGGCGCGCGACGCCGAGCAGGTGCAGCGGCTCGCGTCCGGCGCCCGCACGCTGCCGGTGCTCGACGCCCGGGTCTCCGTGTGCCGGGCGTGCCCGCGGCTGGTGACGTGGCGCGAGAGCGTCGCCACCACCGGGCGGCGCGCCTCCTTCGCCGACCAGCCGTACTGGGGTCGGCCGGGTCCCGGGTTCGGGGACGAACGGCCGCGGTTGCTCGTCGTGGGGCTCGCACCCGCGGCGAACGGGACCAACCGCACCGGACGGGTCTTCACCGGCGACCGCAGCGGCGACTGGATCTACGCCGCGCTGCACCGCGGCGGCTGGGCGCGCGAACCCTTCTCGCGGCACGCCGGCGACGGGCAGCACCTGGACGGCGCGCGGATCGCCGCCGCCGTCAGCTGCGCGCCGCCGGCGAACCGCACGAAGCCGGCCGAGCGCGACACCTGCGGCCCGTGGCTCGACCGCGAGGTGCAGCTCGTCGCCCCGTCGCTGCGCGTCGTCGTCGCGCTGGGCGGTTTCGGCTTCGACGCCTTCGTCGCCGCCGCCCGCCGCCTCGGCTGGACCGTGCCGCGCCCGCGACCGGTCTTCGGCCACGGGGTCGAGGCGCCGCTGACGACCCCGAGCGGACAGGTCGTGCCCCTGCTCGGGTGCTACCACGTCAGCCAGCAGAACACCTTCACCGGCCGGCTGACCGAGGCGATGCTCGACGCCGTGCTCGCCCGGGCCCGCGAACTCGGCGGCGACGCGCCGAGCTGAGCGCAGCGGCGTCCCGGGCCGTCTGGCACCGGCCCGGCCGTCGGGCCGGGCCGCGGCCGGGCTGCTGCGCCCGTCAGGTGGTAGCCGCCCACAGCCCTGGACCGGACCGATCGGCACCCCGGTCGGTTGCCGTCGGACCAGACGGCGACGGGGCTGCTGCGGCCCGTCAGGTGGCCGCCGCCCGCAGCCCTGGACCGGACCGATCGGCACCCCGGTCGGTTGCCGTCGGATCAGACGGCGACGGGGCTGCTGCGCCCCGTCAGGTGGCCGCCGCCCGCAGCCCTGGACCGGACCGATCGGCCACCCGGCCGGTTGCCGTCGGACCAGAAAGCGACCGGGGTGCTACGGCTCATCAGGTAGCCGCCGCCCGCGACCCCCGAGCCGCACACGGTCGGCAGCCCGGCCGGCACGGCGTCTCCACAGGGCAGGGTCTGTCACCCGATAGGTTCGCGGCATGAGCCTGCTCGCCGTCACCGTGCTCGGGCACGACCGACCCGGGATCGTCGCCGACACGACGGCCGCGCTGTCGCGGCTCGGTGGCAACCTCGAGGACTCGACGATGACGCTGCTGCGCGGCAGCTTCGCGATGCTGCTGCTCGTGCGCTGCCCCGCACCGGCCGACGAGGTGCGGGCGGCCCTCGACGGGCTGACCGCCGACGGCCGGCTCGCCGTCGAGGTGCGGCCGGTGCCGGACGACGGGCTCGACCTGCACACCCCGCCGGCACCTGGCGCCCCGTACGTGCTGAGCGTGCACGGCGCCGACCGCCCGGGCATCGTCAGCGCGCTGACCGGCGTCGTCGCAGCGGCCGGGGGCAACGTCACCGACCTGACCACGCGGCTGACCGGCGAGCTGTACGTGCTCCTGGCCGAGGTGACGCTGCCCGACGTCGCCGACCTGGCCGGGCTGCGCGGGCACCTCGCCCAGACCGCCGCCGACCTGGGCGTCGAGGCCTCGCTGCGGCCGATCGAGGCCGACGAGCTGTGACCCGCCTCGACCTCCCCGACCTCCCGCCGGGCCGGGTGCTCGACGTCGTCCGCGCACCGGCGGCGGTGCTGGGCGCCCCGGGCGCCGAGGTCGACCCGACCGCTGCGGACGTCGTGCAGCTGGCGGCCGACCTGCTCGCCACGCAGGCGGTGTCGCCGGGCTGCGTCGGGCTCGCGGCGCAGCAGGTCGGCGTGGCCGCACGGGTGTTCAGCGTCGACGTCAGCGGGCACCCGAAGGCGCGCACCTGCCACGGCGCGTTCGTGCTGTGCAACGCCGAGCTGGTCGAGGCCAGCCGGCGAGAGCGCGGCCGCGAGGGCTGCATGTCGGTGCCCGACCTGACCGGCGACGTGAAGCGCGCCCGCCGCGTCGTGGTGCGCGGGCAGCTGCCGGTGAGCGGCGACACCGTGGTGCTCGAGACGGACGCGTTCGAGGCCGTCGCGCTGCAGCACGAGCTCGACCACACCGACGGGCTGCTGTTCCTCGACCGGGTCGCGGGTGCGCACGCCCTGCACGCCCGGCAGACCTATCTCTAGATTGGCTGCGCACCAGCCCCCGTGGCCCAACCGGCAGAGGCAGGCGCCTTAAAAGCGCTTCAGTGCGGGTTCGAACCCCGCCGGGGGTACGCACGAGACACCGGGAACTCTGCGGGCGTCCCGCGCATTACCTGTACGACGGGGCCGCAGCGGTCCCGCCGCGAGGGGCCCGACGGGGCTCGAGGAGGAACGTCATGAGCAACCCGGTGTTCAACCGGATGCGCGACAACCGGGGCTACGCCACGTTCGGCCCGCCGCAGGGCCGCGACGCGCTGCCCCAGACCGCGCCCGACCTCGAGGCGATGTACCGGCAGCCGTCCGCGACGACGGTGCAGAGCGGCCGCATGTCGTACGACGACGTCATCGTGAAGACGGCGACGATCTTCGCCGCCCTGCTCGTCGGTGCCGCCGCCGGCTGGGCGGTGCCCGGGCTGCTGCTGCCGGGGCTGGTCGTCGGCCTCGTGCTCGGCCTGGTGAACTCGTTCAAGCGCAACCCGTCGCCGGTCCTGATCCTCGGCTACGGCCTGTTCGAGGGCATGTTCCTCGGCGCCATCAGCATGTTCCTGAACAACGCCTACCCGGGCATCGCGCTGCAGGCGGTCGTCGGCACGCTCGGTGTCTTCGCCGCGGTGCTGGTGCTGTTCCGGTCGGGCAAGGTGCGCGCCACGCCCCGGCTGAACAAGATCTTCTTCGTCGCGATGATGGGCTACCTGGTCTTCGGCCTGGTCAACCTGGGCATCGTCCTGTTCACCGGCCACAGCCTGCGCTCGGGGGCGCTCGGCGTGGTGATCGGGCTGCTGGCGATCGCGCTCGCGTCGTACTCGCTGGTGATGGACTTCGAGTTCATCAAGGCCGGCGTCGAGCAGGGCGCCCCGGCGAAGATGGCCTGGTACGGCGGCTTCGGCCTCGTCGTGACCCTGGTCTGGCTGTACGTCGAGATCCTGCGCCTGCTGTCGATCTTCCGAAGCAACTAGCACCGCACAGCGCCCGGCGGGTCGTCGCAGCACGTGTGCGGCGGCCCGTCGGCGCGTCTGGGCTAGGTTCGCCTGCGTGCACCCGCTGGACGACGACGCCGACCCTCGCGTGCGGCTGGCCCGCGAGGCCACCAGGGTGGCCGACCGGCTGCGGTCGTTGAGCCTCGACCGGCTGGACCGTCCCGGCGAGCGGGGGGAGCGCAGCCCGGCCGACCGCGCCCGCGAGGTGTCGCAGCGGCTGGCCGACCTGGCCGCCGACGCCGCGGGACGCCGCCGCCGGCAGGTGCCGTCGCTGCCGCCGCACGCGGCCGGCGACCAGCTGGCCGTCACGGCGCACGACGTGCTGACCGACGGCGACGACCGTGCGGTGGTCGCTGCGCTCGACGTGCTGGTGGCGCTGCGCCGGGCCCTCTAGCCGAGGGCTGTCAGGCGAGGCGCTCGTAGACGACGGCCATGCCCTGGCCGCCGCCGACGCACATCGTCTCGAGCCCGATGCTGGCGTCGCGCGACTGCAGCCCGTTGAGCAGCGTCGTGGTGATGCGCGCGCCGGTGGCGCCGAACGGGTGGCCGAGCGCGATGGCGCCGCCGTGCACGTTCAGCCGGTCGAGGTCGATGCCCAGGTCGTCGGCCGACGGCAGCACCTGCGCGGCGAAGGCCTCGTTGATCTCCACGAGGTCGACGTCGTCGATGGTCATGCCGGCTCGGGCCAGCGCCTGCCGCGACGCCTCGACCGGGCCGAGACCCATGATCTCGGGGGAGAGGGCGGTGACGCCGGTCGACACGACGCGGGCCAGCGGCTGCAGGCCGAGCTCGCGGGCGCGCACGTCGCTCATGACGACCAGCGCGGCGGCGCCGTCGTTCAGCGGACAGCAGTTGCCGGCGGTGACCGTGCCGTCCTCGCGGAACACCGGCTTCAGGGCCTGCACGGCGTCGAGCGTGACGCCGGCCCGCGGGCCGTCGTCCGTCGTGACGACGGTGCCGTCCGGCGTCGTGACCGGGGTGATCTCGCGGGCGAAGAACCCCGACGCGATCGCCTTCTCGGCCCGGTGCTGGCTCTCGACGCCCCACTCGTCCTGCCGCTGCCGGCTCACGCCGCGCAGGGTGGCGACGTTCTCGGCGGTCTGCCCCATCGCGAGGTACACGTCCGGCAGCAGGCCGTCCTCGCGCGGGTCGTGCCACGTCTCGTTCGACCGCGCCACCCCGGTGCTGTGCTCGACGGCGTCAGCGAAGCGGGTGTTCTGCAGGTTCGTCTCGCCCTGCCCGGCGCCCACGAAGCCGCGGTAGCGGCTGACGCACTCGACGCCGGCGGACACGAACACGTCGCCCTCGCCGGCCTTGATCGCGTGGAACGCCATGCGGGTGGTCAGCACGCTCGACGCGCAGTACCGGTTGACCGTGGCGCCGGGCACGCCGTCGTGACCGAGCAGCACCGCGACGACGCGGGCCATGTTGAAGCCCTGCTCGTTCGAGGGCTCGGCGCACCCGAGGAACAGGTCGTCGATGGTCGCCGGGTCCAGGCCGGGCACCTTGTCGAGGGCGGCCTGCACGACGGTGGCCGCGAGGTCGTCCGGTCGCACGTCGCGCAGCGAGCCCTTGACGGCGCGGCCGATGGGCGACCTGGCGGTCGAGACGATGACTGCCTCGGGCATGACGAGCTCCTTCGCGACGTCGGTGGTCCGCCGCCGATGCTACCCGCCGGTAGCAGGGACGTCGGCGGCGCGGCTACCGCGCCGGCAGGTCGTGCTCGACCGGCAGCGGGCCGGGGGTGGCCGCACCGTCGCCGAGCGGCTCGCGGCGCCGGCGGCGCAGCACCGCCCACCGCCCGCGCGGCCCGCGCCCTGCCGGATCGAGCGCCTGCACCTCGGTGCCGGGGTCGGCGGCCGCCACCACGGCCGCGGTCGTGACCGACTCGACGCCCTCGCCCCGGCGCGCGTCCGGCGGGCGCTCGGCGCCGCCGTCCGGCCAGAGCCCGAGGGCGGCGCAGACGCTGGGCAGCACGGCGGCCGCCGCCTTCGCGTAGCCGGCGGAGGAGGGGTGGAACCGGTCCTTGCTGAACATCTCCTGCGGCCGCTCGTGGAAGTCGGGGCCGAGCAGGTCGCCCAGCGACACGGTGCGGGCACCGGCCTCGACGGCCGCGACCGTCTGGGCGGCGGCGAGGTCGCGGCTGAGCCGGCGGGCCACGAGGCGCAGCGGCTGCGCGACCGGCTGCAGCGTGCCGAGGTCGGGGCAGGTGCCCACCACGACCTGCGAGCCGGCCGCCCGCAGGCGCTCGACCACGACCGACAGGTGCCGCACCGACTCGGCCGGGCGGATGCGGTGCGTGACGTCGTTCGCGCCCACCATGACGAGCACGACGTCGGGCGCGGTGCCGGCGAGCAGGCGGTCGAGCTGCTCGGGCAGGTCGCTGGTGACGGCTCCGACGACGGCGACGTTGGTCAGCTGCACGGCCCGACCGGACACGGCCGCCAGACCTCGTGCGACGACGGCGGCGGGCGTCTGCTCGGGCAGGTCGGCGCCCAGCCCCGCGGCCGACGAGTCGCCGACCACGCCCAGCCGCAGCGGCTCCCCGACCCCGGCGCCGTAGAGGCCGTCGGCGTGCGGCGCCCCCTCGAACGGCTGCCCGATGACCCGCCGCGCGAGCTTGGCCTCGAGCACCAGCGCCCCGACCCCCATCGCGCCCAGCGCGGTCAGGCCGCCGCCGCCGAACGCGGCCGCCGCGGCGATCTGGCGCACCCGACTCGCTCTGCTCACCTGCTCGCCCCCCGACCCGTCGACGTCCGCTGACCCCGTAGGCACCGTATCCACAACACGCCCGCGCCCGCCCCGGGGTTCCGCGAGCAGGGAAACCGGTCGTCCCGAGCGGTCGTCGCGTGCGAGCCTCGTGCCGTGTCAGCCGTCGACCGCGCCCGCCTCGACCTCGCGGACGGTCGGCTGTGGAAGGCCCGCGACCGGCTGGAGGGCGCCCTGTCCCAGCGCGCCGAGGGGCCGCCGGGTCCCGACGTCGTCGAGCTGCTGGCCGAGGTGCACGCGCGGATGGGTGACCTGCCGCGCGCCGGGGCGCTGTGGCACGCGCTCGGCCGCTCCGGACCGGACGTCGAGCACGCCGTCGCCGCGTGGCGGGAGCGGCACGGCGGGCAGGCCCAGCAGCTGTGGGCGTCGGTGCCGAGCACGCTCCGCGAGGCCGACGGTCTCACCGAGCTGTGGGTGGCTGCCGGCAGGCCGCCTCGGCGGCGTCCGACGGGCAGCGCGCCGGAGCACGTCGTCACCGGCTCGTGGTGGGAGGACGTGCTGGCGGTCGCGGTCGTCGTCCTGCTGCTGGCGGTCTTCGTGGTGGGACTGGTGACCGTCGTCCGCTGGGTGGTCTGACCGGCGTCCCCGGCGGTGTCCGGGATCTGGGACGATGGGCGGGTGAAGTACGCCGAGCACATCGCCGACCTCGTGGGCGGCACGCCCCTCGTCAAGCTGACCTCCGTCACCGAGGGCATCTCCGCCACGGTGCTGGCGAAGGTCGAGTACCTCAACCCCGGCGGCAGCGTGAAGGACCGCATCGCGCTGCGCATGGTCGAGGCCGCCGAGCGCAGCGGCGCCCTGAAGCCGGGCGGCACGATCGTGGAGCCGACGAGCGGCAACACCGGCGTCGGCCTGGCCCTGGTCGCGCAGCGCAAGGGCTACAAGTGCGTGTTCATCTGCCCCGACAAGGTCAGCCAGGACAAGCGCGACGTGCTCAAGGCGTACGGCGCCGAGGTCGTGGTGTGCCCCACCGCCGTGGCACCCGACCACCCCGACAGCTACTACAAGACGTCGGACCGGCTGGTGCGCGAGATCGAGGGCGCCTGGAAGCCCGACCAGTACAGCAACCCCGAGGGCCCGGCCTCGCACTACGAGACCACCGGCCCGGAGATCTGGGCCGACACCGACGGCCGGGTCACCCACTTCGTGACCGGCGTCGGCACCGGCGGCACCATCACCGGCACCGGCCGCTACCTCAAGGAGCAGGGCGCCGTGCAGGTGATCGGCGCCGACCCCGAGGGCTCGGTGTACTCCGGCGGCAGCGGCCGGCCGTACCTGGTCGAGGGCGTCGGCGAGGACTTCTGGCCGACCGCCTACGACCCGTCGGTGCCCGACCGCATCGTGCCGGTCAGCGACGCCGCGTCGTTCGAGATGACCCGGCGGCTGGCCCGCGAGGAGGGCCTGCTCGTCGGCGGCTCGTGCGGCATGGCCGTGGTGGCCGCGCTCGAGGTGGCCCGCGAGCTCGGCCCGGACGACGTCGTCGTGGTGCTGCTGCCCGACGGCGGCCGCGGCTACCTGTCGAAGATCTTCAACGACGACTGGATGTCGTCGTACGGCTTCCTCGACGCGGCCGGTCAGACGACCGTCGGCGACGTGCTGCGGGCGAAGGACGGCGCGATGCCGGCGCTGGTGCACACCCACCCGACCGAGACGGTGCGCGACGCGGTGCAGATCCTGCGCGAGTACGGCGTCTCGCAGATGCCGGTCGTGAAGGCCGAGCCGCCGGTGATGTCGGGCGAGGTGGCGGGCAGCGTCAGCGAGCGCGAGCTGCTCGACCTGCTGTTCACCGGCAAGGCGCACCTGGCCGACCCGGTGGCGCAGCACATGGCGAAGGCGCTGCCGCTCGTCGGTGCGGGCGAGCCGGTGGCCGCCGC
Organism: Angustibacter aerolatus; assembly: GCF_054776675.1. Lineage (NCBI taxonomy): Bacteria > Bacillati > Actinomycetota > Actinomycetes > Kineosporiales > Kineosporiaceae > Angustibacter > Angustibacter aerolatus. Next base: position 16,875 of record NZ_BAAHBM010000046.1, on the reverse strand, counting down.
CCGGCACGAGCTGGAGCAGGGCGACGCGGTGATCGTGGTCGACGACGGCAAGCCGGTGGGCGTGCTCACCCGCGCCGACCTGCTGGGCTTCCTGGTCGACTGACCCCGCGGCCGGTCAGCCGGCCAGGTGGCCCCAGCGCGGCTCGAGCTCGCGCCAGGGGCCGGTGTCGGCGACCCGGCCCTCGACGAGCACGACCACGCGGTCGGCCCGGGCGAGCGCCGCGCGCTTCGTGGTGGCCCCGACGACGGTGCTGCCGCGGGCACGCAGCGACTCCCACAGCTCGACCTCGGTGGTGGCGTCGAGCGCGGACGACACGTCGTCGGCCACCAGCAGCTCGGCGTCCGCCGCGAGCGCGCGGGCCAGCGCCAGCCGCTGCACCTGACCACCCGACAGCCGCACGCCGCGGTGCCCGACCAGCGCGTGCGCCCCGCCCGCGTCGGCGACGTCGCGGCCCAGCCGGGCGTCGTCGATCGAGCGCTGCACGTCGCGGTCGTGGTCGAGCGCGATGTTGTCGGCGAAGGTGCCCGACAGCACGCGCGGCACCTGCGCGACGTGCGCCACCCGACCCGGTCGCAGGAACGTCTGCGGGTCGTCGACCGGCTCGCGGTTCCAGCGCAGGCTGCCGCGGTGGCTCATCAGCCCGGCCATCGCCGACAGCAGGCTCGACTTGCCCGAGCCGATCTGCCCGACGAGCAGCACCAGCTCGCCGCGGCGCACCACGAGGTCGACGTCGCTGGCCCCGATCGTGCCGTCGTCGTGCACGGCGGTGAGGCCGACCAGCTCGAGCTGCTCGAGGCGGTCGGTCGCGCCGTCGCGCGCCGGCGGGGCCGCGCCGGTCACCAGGTCGAGGCCCGCGGGCAGCTCCATGAGGTCGTCGCCGCCGGCGAACCGGCTGGTGGTGCGCTGCCACGCCCGGGTGCCCGGCGCCTCGGTGATCACGGCGCCGGCGACCCGGCCGAACCAGTCGAAGCCGTTGACCGCGTTGGCCACCAGCAGCGCGGTCGCCAGGCCCCACCCGCCGGCGACGTGGATCGCCCACGCGGCCACCACCCCGACCTGCACGAGCACGACCGGCACGCCGGCCAGCAGCGCCTGCACCCGGTGCTCGTGCACCGCGGCGTCGACCCGGCCGCCGTCGACCTGCTCGAGGTGGCGGTGCACGGCGTCGGTGGCGGCGGCCAGCTTCACGGTGCGGACGGCGTCGAGCGCCGAGACCAGCGAGCGGCCGAACCGGGCCCGGGCGGCGGAGGCCTCGGCGGCCGAGCGCCCGGCGGCCGGCGAACCGAGCGCCGAGACCAGCGCGGAGGCGGCCATCACACCGAAGAGCACGCCGCCGCTCAGCAGGCTGGCACCCGCGAAGCCGGTGACCACCACGATGCCGAGGCCGTTGATCACGTCGACCCAGCGGTCGGCGTAGCGGGCGAACCGGTCGGCGTCCATCGCGCGGGCGACGACCTCGCCCGGCGGCGTGGGCGGCAGCCGGTGCTGCCGCGTCTGCCCGATGAGCACGGTGGCGCGGGCGCGCAGCATCACCGACACCCACCAGCGCGGGTAGCGGGCGATCGCCTCGGCCAGCAGCAGCGGTGAGAGGAGCAGCGACGCGACGAGGCCCACCAGCAGCCAGGTCGGGCGCTCGCCGCGCTGCAGCTCGACGACGAGGTGGCCCCACATCCAGCCGGTGACGGCACCGAACGCGCCGCCGAGCACGGCGAGCAGGAACAGCAGCACGCTGATCAGGCCCCACTGCGGGTGCACCCGCAGCGCGTGCCAGATGCCGCGGGCCAGGCTCAGCCCCGAACCCACCTCCACCACGGGCGGCGGCTCGCCGCGACGGCGCGCGGTGCCGACCGCCTCGGTGCCGGTGCCGGTCGCGGCGGCCGCGGCCAGCACGGCCTCGTGGTCGCCGGGCACCTCGGCCGCACCGGACGGCGCGGTGGCGTCGGCGTCCCAGGGGTCCTCGGCGGACGCCTCGAGCAGCCGGCGGAACGGGCCGTCGGCCGTGACCAGCAGCGCGCGCGGTCCCTGCTGCACGACCTGACCGGCGTCGAGCACGGCGACGTGGTCGGCGCGGGCCGTCGTCGTGAGCCGGTGGGCCACGAGGACGCCGGTGCGCCCGGCGAGCAGCCGCTGCGAGGCCGCGACGACGCGTGCCTCGGTGACCGGGTCCATGCGGGCGGTCGCCTCGTCGAGCACCACCACGCGGACGTCGCGCACCAGCAGCCGGGCGAACGCCACCAGCTGCTCCTCGCCGGCCGACAACCGCGTCCCGCTCGGGCCGAGCACGGTGTCGAGGCCCTCGGGCAGCGCGGCTACCCAGTCGGTGAGGCCGAGCTCGGCGACCGCGGCCTGGACCCGGCCGGGTGCGAGGTCGGCGAACATCGCGACGTTCTCGGCGAGCGTGCCGGCCAGGATCTCGGTGCGCTGGGTGACCACCCCGACGGCGCTGCGCAGCTGCTCGAGGTCGAGGTCGCGCACGTCGACCCCGCCGAGCAGCACGGTGCCGACCGGCGGCTCGACCGCCCGCGACAGCAGGGAGGCGAGCGTCGACTTGCCCGAGCCGCTGCGCCCGACCAGCGCCAGGGTGGTGCCGGCCGGCACCAGCAGGTCGACGTCGCGCAGGGCGAAGTCGCCGTCGGGGTAGGCGAAGTGCAGCCCCCGCACCTCGACGGACGGGACGCCGAGCGGCACGGGCAGCCCGCCCTCGGGCTCGCGCTCGGTGGCCAGCAGCGCCCGCAGCCGAGTCAGGGCGCCGACGCCCGCCTGCAGGTCGGGCACGTGCCGCGCGACCTGGTCGACCTGGCCGACGAACGTGGTGGTGACGAGGAACAGGGTGACCAGCGCGGCGGTCGACTCGTGCCCGCTCAGCACCAGCAGCACCCCGACGACCGCCACGGCGGCGAGCAGCCCGTGCAGCAGCACGCCGGCCCGCCGGCTGATCCGGCTCTCGAGCACGACGACCTCGGCAAACCGGCGGTGCACCAGCGCCGACAGCTCGGCGAGGCGGCGCAGCAGGAACCCCTGGCCGAGGCTCGTGCGCAGGTCGTCGCGGGCGGCGATGCCCTCCTCCATGGCGGCCGCGTGGTCGGTCCAGGCCATCTCCTCGAGCACCTTGCGCTCGGCCAGCTTCGCCAGCAGCGGCCGGATGGCGAGCAGCACGCCGAGCGCCGCGACCGGCAGCAGCAGCCAGGCCGGCCACCAGGTGAGGCCGGCGACGACGAGCAGCGGCGGTGCGCCCACGGCCAGCCGCACGACCGCCCAGGCGTTCTGCCGCAGCAGCGTGCCGAGCTCGTGGGTGTCGTCGTCGACCCGGTCGAGCACCTCGCCGACCGCCTGCTCGCCGAGCTCGGCCAGCGGCTGGTGCATCACGGCGTCGAGGAGGTCGGTGCGCAGCGCGCCCTCGGCGCGGTCGACCGCCACCGACCAGAAGGTGCGGCCGGCGGTGTCGAGCAGGGCCGACCCGACGACGCTCGCGGCGAGCACCCAGACCAGGAAGACGGTGGCCTGGTCGGCGAGCCGGCCGGCGAACACCGTGCCGAGCGCCTGGCCCAGGCCGGCCAGCCCGGCGGCCACCAGCGCCGTCGTCGCGACCGGACCGCGCAGCCGCCGCCAGTCGAGCGGCCGGCTGCCGGGACCTCGCGGTGGGTCCAGGTGCGCCGGAGCCTCGGTCGTCTGCGCACTCGTCCCCGCCACGTCCTGCACGGTATGCGAGCCCACCGACAGCGCGCGCGCCCATTTCCGGCGGGTCCACCGACGCCCGGCGGCGGCGGTGCGCGCGCCGCCTGCGACGGCCGCCACCCGCCGGCCGGGTGCGGCTGCGAGGATGCGCGGGTGCGCATCGGCTACCTCGGCCCCCTGGTGGTGGTCGACGGCGAGGGACGCGGCGTCGAGGTCGCCGGCGGCCGGCTGCGGGCGCTGCTGACCCGCCTCGCGGTCGACGTCGGGTCGCCGGTGCCGCCGCGCGCGCTCGTCGAGGCGGTCTGGCCGGACGAGCAGCCCGCAGATCCGGCCGGTGCGCTGCAGTCGCTGGTGTCGTGGCTGCGCCGGCTGCTCGGCCCCGGCGCACGGCTGCAGCAGACCCCGGCGGGCTACCGGCTCGAGAGCGCCGCCGAGCCGCTCGTGGTGGACGGCGCCGAGCTGCGCCGGCTCGCGGCGTCCGGGCACCGGCTGCTGGCCGCCGGTCGACACCGAGAGGCCGCCGGCGAGCTGGCCGAAGCCGCGGCGCTGTGGCGCGGCGAGCCGCTCGCCGACCTCGACGGGACGGACGCCGAGGCGGTGCGTGCCGAGCTCGCCGACCTGGCCGACCGGGCGGCTGCTGACCGCGTGGAGGCCAGACTTCGGCTGGGGGAGGCGGGCGAGGTGCTGCCCGAGCTCGAGGCGCTCGTCGCGGCGCACCCGCTGCGCGAGGACCTGCTCGGTCAGCTGCTGCGGGCGCTCGCCGCGCTCGGCCGACCCGCCGAGGCCCTGCAGGCGTACGAGCGCGGACGGCGGCTGCTGGCCGACGAGCTCGGCAGCGACCCCTCGCCCGGGCTGCAGGCCCAGCACCTCGAGCTCCTGCGCGCGCAGGACGTGCCGACCCGGCCGCGCACGAACCTGCGCGCGTCGCTGACCTCGTTCGTGGGCCGGGACGACGACGTGGCCCGGGTCGAGGGGCTGCTCGCCGCTGGTCGGCTGGTGACCGTCGTGGGCGCCGGCGGCTCGGGCAAGACCCGGCTGGCGAGCGAGGTGGCGGCGCGCAGCCTGCCGCACGCGCCGGACGGGGTGTGGTTCGTGCAGCTCGCACCGGTCGCCGACGCCGACGACGTGGCGCTCGCGGTGCTCGACGGCGTCGGGGTGCGCGACGTGGCGCCCACCGACAACCGGGCCGAGCGCCGGGGCGCCGCGGCGGCGGAGCGCGTGCGCTCGCACCTGGCCGACGCCGACTGCGTCGTCGTGGTCGACAACTGCGAGCACGTCGTGGGGGCGGTCGCCGACCTGCTCGACGACCTGCTCGGCGCCTGCCCGCGGCTGCGCGTGGTCGCGACCAGCCGCGAGCCCCTCGGGGTCGACGGCGAGCAGCTGTTCCCGCTGACGCCGCTGCGCCTGCCCGAGCCCGACGCGGGCCTGGAGTCGTTGCGCGACAACCCGTCCGTGCGGTTGCTGCTCGACCGCGCCGCGGCGGTCGGCAGCGGGCTGGCGCTCGACGAGCGCACCGCGGCCCCCGTCGTCGAGATCGTGCGGCGGCTCGACGGCCTGCCCCTCGCCATCGAGCTCGCGGCGGCCAGGTTGCCCGCGATGGACGTCGCCGAGGTGGCCGACCGCCTCGCCGACCGGTTCCGGCTGCTGACCGGCGGGCGGCGCACGGCGGTGCCGCGGCACCGCACGCTGCGTGCCGTGGTGGAGTGGAGCTGGGAGCTGCTCGCCCCCGTCGAGCGGGAGGTGGCGGAACGGTTCTGCGTGTTCAACACCGGCGCCGGGCCCGAGGCGGTCGCCGCCGTGTGCCCGACCTGGGCCGCGCCCGACGCGCCCGAGGTGACCGACGTCCTGCAGGCGCTGGTCGAGAAGTCGGTGCTGGTGGCCGACCGGACGCCGTCCGGCACGCGCTTCCGGATGCTGGAGACGTTGCGGGAGTTCGGGTCCGAGCGACTTGCCGAGCGGGGTGAGCTCGACGCGGTGCGGCAGGCGCACGCCCGCTGGTACCGCCGGCTGGCGCACCGGGCGGACGCCGGGCTGCGCACCCGCGAGCAGGTGCGGTGGCTGGAGGTGCTCGACACCGAGCGCGACGACCTGCTGGCCGCTCTCGGCTGGCTCGGTGCGGCGCGCGACGCCGCTGGTGCGCTGGCCCTGGCCGGCGACCTCGCCTGGTACTGGGTGGTGCGGGAGAACGGCCAGGACGCCGCGCGCTGGCTGCGGTTCGCCGTCGAGGTCGAGGGCGCCGACCGGTACCCGCGCGCCAGGCTGCTGCGGATCGTGCTGGCCCTGATCGCGATGGGTGACGCGGGTGCCCTGTCCACCGACCCCGTGCAGGCCCGCGAGCAGCTGCTCGAGCTGGCCGACGAGGTGGCGTCGTACCGCGACCGGCCCGGGCCGGCGGCCGCGCTGCGGCCGATGCTGCTGTTCTTCGCCGAGGACCGCGAGGGGTCGCGCGCCGAGATCGCCCGCCTGCTGCAGCACCCCGACGAGTGGGTGCGGGCGGCCGCGCGCACGATGCGGATCGCGATGTCGGAGAACGACGGCGACGTCGAGACGTGGCGCGCGGACGTCGAGCGCGCGGTCCGGGAGTGGACCGACGTGGGCGACCGCTGGGGACTGGCGAGCGCGCTCACCAGCCGCGGCTCGCTGCGCGTGCTCGACGGCGACCTGCTCGGGGCGGTCGCCGACCTCGAGGCCGCTCAGACGAACCGGCGACTGCTGGGGTCGAGCGACGACGACGTGCAGCTGGAGATGCGGCTCGCCGAGCTGTGCCTGCGCAACGGCGACCTGCCCGGTGCGGAGCGGCACCTGGCGGTCGTCCGCGCCCTGCCGTCGTCGCAGGACGCGTCCGACACGATGCGCGACGTCCTCGGCGACGTGCTGGCCTGCCAGACGGCGCGCGAGGCCGTCGCGCTGCAGCGGTCGCCGGAGGCGCTCGACGCGCTGCGGGCGAGCCGCGACGGCCTGCGGCGGCGCCTCGACGACGAGGGCGAGCCGAACGCGTTCCGGGCGCACGCCACGGCCGTCGGCTGGGCGATGGTGTCGGCGAGCGACCTCGTGCTGGGTGACCTGTCGGCCGCGACCGAGCACGCCGTGACGGCGCACCGGCTGGGGGTGCTGACCAACGACCTGCCGATCGTGGCGAGCGTCGGCCGCGCCGCCGCCGGCACCGCGCTGGCGCTCGACCGCCCGGTGGGCGCGGCCGAGGCGCTGGCCGCCGCGAGCCGGCTGCGCGGTGCCGACGACCGCACCGACCCGGTGATCGGCCGGCTGCGGGCGGCGCTGACCGACGCGCTGGGCGCCGAGGCCCTGGCGGCCGCCGAGGCGCGCGGGCGCGACCTCGACCGGGAGACGGCGATCGCCCGGCTCGACCCCGCGGGGTTCGAGCCGGGCGAACCCGCTGTGGCGCAGGTGATCCCGCTGGCTCAGGCCCGACGCCGGTAGCCGCGCAGCGCCAGCGGGAAGAACACCGCCAGCAGCACGGCCATCCAGCCCAGCGTCCACAGCAGGTGCGACTGCACGGGGCCCCCGAGCATCAGGCCGCGGGCGGCGCCGACCAGGTGGCTGATCGGGTTCACGTTCACGAACGCCTGCAGCCAGCCGGGCATGGTCTCGACGGGCACGAAGGTGTTGCTGCCGAACGAGAGCGGCAGCACGAGCAGGAACATGACGCCCTGCACCGCACCCGGCGTGCGGGCCAGCGTGCCGACCCACACCGACACCCAGCCGAAGCTCAGCGCGAAGCCCATCGACAGCGCCAGTGCGCCGAGCACGGGCACCCACCCGTTCGTGGGGTCGAAGCCCATCAGCGTGCCGACGCCGATCAGCACCACGAACAGGATCAGGTAGCGCACGACGTCGGCCAGCACCGCGCCGATGAGCGGCGCCGACCGGCTGATGGGCAGCGACCGGAACCGGTCGAACACGCCCTTCTCGATGTCGCTGTTGAGGTTCTGGCCGAGCGAGACGCTGGCGGTGGCGATGGTCTGACCGAGCAGCCCGGGCAGCAGGAACTGCAGGTAGCTCTGCTGGTCGCCGCCGGCGACGGCGCCGCCGAAGATGTAGGTGAACAGCGCCAGGAAGATGATCGGCTGCAGCGTGACGTCGATCAGCGCCTCGGGCGTGCGCGCGGTCTTGATCAGGTTGCGCCGGGCCAGCACCAGCGCGTGCCGGACGCCGCGGCCGCGCCGGGCGGGACCGGTGCCCGCCGGGGCGATGGCGGCGACGCCGGGCCGGTCGGCGGTCGGGGCGGTCTCGGTCGTGGTGGTGGTCATGCTGCCTCCTTCGGGGCGTCGGCCGGACGGCCGGTGAGGGTGAGGAAGACCTCGTCGAGGCTCGGCAGGTGCAGCGACAGCTCGTGCACCCGGATGCCGGCGCCGGCGATGCGCTGCACCAGCTCGGGCAGCAGCGAGTCGTCGTCGACCCGCACGGTGAGCTCCTGCCGGCCCGACTCGACCGGCGTCTGCCCGACCAGGTCGCCGAGGATCGCGCGCACCTCGGGCGTGCGGGCCGGGTCGGCAGACCGCACCCGCAGCCGCTGACCGCCGACCACGCGCTTCAGCCCGTCCGGGGTGTCGTTCGCGATGACCCGGCCGCTGTCGATGACGGTGATCTCGTCCGCGAGCGCGTCGGCCTCCTCGAGGTACTGGGTGGTGAGCAGCACCGTCGCGCCGTCCGCGACGACCCGGCGGACGACGTCCCACATCTCCTCGCGCTTGGCCGGGTCGAGGCCCGTCGTCGGCTCGTCGAGGAAGATCACCGACGGGCGACCGACCAGGCTCGCGGCCAGGTCGAGCCGGCGCCGCATGCCGCCGCTGTAGGTCTTCGCGGTGCGCTCGGCGGCCGCGCTCAGGTCGAACCACTCGAGCAGCTCGGCGGCGCGCGCTCGCGCGTCGCGGCCGGTGAGGTCGAGCAGCTGCCCGATCATCACCAGGTTCTGCGTGCCGGTGAGGTCCTCGTCGACCGACGCGTACTGGCCGGTGAGGCCGATGGTGGCGCGCACGGCCGCGGCGTCGCGGACGACGTCGAGCCCGGCCACCCGGGCGCTGCCCGCGTCGGGTCGCAGCAGCGTCGCCAGCACCCGCACCGCCGTGGTCTTGCCGGCACCGTTCGGGCCGAGCACGCCCAGCACGGTGCCTTCTCGCGCAGCCAGGTCCACGCCGGCGAGCGCCTGCGTCGAGCCGAACCGCTTCATCAGGCCCTCGGCCTCGATCGCGTACGTCATGGGGTCCTCCCTCGTCGTCCTGCGACGACGGTGACGGGTGCCGCTGGCACGGCGCTGGCACGCCGCGGGCACCGGCTGGCACGCACTGCCAGGTGACGTCGCGTGACGACGCGGGACGCAGCGCGACGAGGCGTGGTCGGCTCGTGTGACGCCGCCTCCGAACGCTCGCCGGGCGGTGGGGTGGACGGGCACAGTCGTGGTGTGCCGCTCACCTCGCTCCCCGTCCGCCGCGCCACCGACGCCGCCGACGAGATGATCACGCTCCTGTCCTCCGCGCCGCAGGCCGGCGCCGCACAGCTCGGCAGCCTGCTCGACTGGCTGGCCAGCGCCGACAGCTGACCCGTCGCCCGGGCGCGGACCGCTACGGTCACGGCGTGCTCGGACGCCGGACCGCCCTCGCCGCCTGGGTGGTGCGTGCCCTGACGCTCGCGCTGCTCGTGCTCGGCGCCACGCACCCCGACTGGCACCAGTTCGCCGGCAAGGCGATGGCCGCCCGCGCGGTCGCCTACCCGCTGGCGATGCTGGCGCTGCCGGTCGGCTGGTGGCTCACCAGGCGCGGCCGCACCCCGTACCCGGCGGTGCAGGACCTGCTGCTGACGCTGCCGTTCCTGGTCGACACCGCCGGCAACGCGCTCGACCTGTACGACGGCATCACCTGGTTCGACGACGCCTGCCACTTCCTGAACTGGGCGCTGCTGCTCGGTGCGGTGGCGATCACGCTGCCGGCTCGCCTCGGCGGCTGGGCCCGGCTCGGCCTCACCGTCGGCCTCGGCTCGACCACGGCGCTGGTGTGGGAGCTCGGCGAGTACGTCACGTTCCTGCGCGACAGCCCCGAGCTGGCCACCGCCTACACCGACACCCTCGGCGACATGACGCTCGGCACCCTCGGGTCGCTGCTGGCGGGGCTGGTCGTGCTGCGGCTGCGGGCGGCGCGACGCGCGTAGCGTGCGGGGCATGAGCGACACGGCCGTCGGGCACCCGCTGCTGGTCGACCTCGCGGGGGCGCTGCCGGCCGACCGCGTGGTCACCGACCCGGACGTCGCGGCCGGGTACGCGCACGACGAGGCCGAGTGGGCGGCGCACGGGAGGCCGCTGGCCGTCGTCCGTCCGCGGTCGCCGGAGGAGGTGCAGGCCGTCGTGCGGGCGTGCCTGGCGCACCGGGTGCCGGTGGTGCCGCGCGGTGCCGGCACGGGGCTGTCGGGCGGGGCCAACGCGGTCGACGGGTGCGTGGTGCTGTCGCTGGAGCGGATGGACGCCGTGCACGAGATCGACCCGGTCGAGCGGCTCGCGGTGGTCGGGCCGGGCGTCGTGAACGACCACCTGCGGGCGGCCGCCGCCGAGCACGGCCTCTGGTACCCGCCCGACCCGGCCAGCTCGCCGTGGTCGACGATCGGCGGCAACGTCGCGACCAACGCCGGCGGCGTCTGCTGCGTGAAGTACGGCGTCACCCGCGACTACGTGATCGGGCTGCAGGTGGTCACCGGCACCGGCGAGCTGGTGCGGCTCGGACGCCGGACGGCGAAGGGCGTGGCGGGCTACGACCTGGTCGGGCTGATGGTCGGCTCGGAGGGCACGCTCGGCGTCGTCACCGAGGTCACCGTGCGGCTGCGCCCGGCCCGCGCCCCCGAGCGCACGGTCGCCGGGTACTTCGACGACGTGGTCGCCGCCGGGCGCGCGGTCGCCGAGGTCGGGCGACGCGGCATCACGCCGTCGGCGCTCGAGCTGGTCGACGGCGAGTGCCTGCGGGCGGTCGACGCGTGGAAGCACATGGGTCTCGCGGTCGACGCCGAGGTGGTGCTGCTCGGGCGCACCGACACCCCGGGCGCCGCGGGTGACGCCGAGGCCGCCGAGCTGGTCGCCGCGTTCGAGGCCGGGGGTGCCTCGTGGGCCGCGGCCTCGACCGACCCCGACGAGGCCGAGGCGCTGTTCGCCGCCCGCCGGCTCGCCTACCCGGCGCTCGAGCGGCTCGGCCCGCTGCTCACCGAGGACGTCTGCGTGCCGGTGGCCGCGGTGCCCGAGATGCTCTCGCGCATCCAGGCGAGCGCCCGCCGGCACGACACCCACATCGCGAACATCGCGCACGCCGGCGACGGCAACCTGCACCCGCTGATCATCGTGCCGGCGGGCGACGACGACGCCCGTCGTCGGGCCGTGCTGGCGTTCGACGAGGTGATCGCCGACGCGCTCGCCCTGGGTGGCACCGTCACCGGTGAGCACGGGGTGGGTCTGCTGAAGATGGACGGCCTGCGGCAGGAGCTGAGCCCGGAGGTGCTGCAGATGCACCGCGCGGTGAAGGCGGCGCTCGACCCGGCCGGCATCCTGAACCCGGGCAAGGTCGTTGCCTGACGAGCCGGCGGCGGCCCGGGCGCTGCGGCACGTCGCGGGCCGGGCGACGGGTGACCCGCTCGACCCGGCCGCGACCGTCACGCTGCACCTGCACCCCGACCGGCCCGGCGTCCTGCGCGGGCTGGGCGAGCGCGGCGCCTACGTGTCGCAGTTCGTCACCGGCACCAGCAACGGCGGGCTGACCGCGCACCCCGGCGGCGACCGCTGGCGCTGGGAGAGCCGGCTCTTCGGTGGTGCCTACGACGACGCGGCCCCGGAGGAGCGACCGGTGTACGGGTCGCTCGACCACGCGCGGCGGGCGGTCGGTGGCAGCCCGCGCTTCGGCTCGGCGTTCTTCCGGCTGCGTCCCGAGGTGCTGGTGCGGACGACGTTCTGCTGGCCGGACAGCGTGTTCGAACCGACCGATCTCGGTGTGGCGCAGGCGATGCGGCTGGTGCGGCTGCTCGAGGAGGCGGCCGACGTCGACCCGCTCGACCGCTACGTCGAGGCGCACGTGCACGGGCCGGTGCGGCTCGCCGACGACGTCGAGGCGCTGGTGCTCGACCCCAGCCACCGCGGCACCGACGTCGAGACGGCGGCCGGTGCGCTCGGTTGCCCCGTCGAGTGGCACCCCGGCTTCCGGCTGACCGTCGACCTGCTGCAACAGCACGCCGGCTACCGCGGGCCCGAGGCGGTGGCGCTCGGCGAGCGGCTCGCGGTGGACGGCGTGCTGACGCCGCGCGTGCTGGGCGAGGCGGTCGGGCCGGTCGACCCGCAGCACCTGAAGTGGTTGTGGCACTGCCTGGCCAGGTTCGGCGCGGCCGATCGTCCCGCGTAGGCTCGACCGGGTGAGCGAACGCAACCCGGGCTTCTCGACCCGCGCCATCCACGCCGGCCAGGAGCCGGACGCCTTGACCGGCGCCGTCGTCCCCCCGATCCACCAGGTGTCGACCTACAAGCAGGACGGCGTGGGCGGGCTGCGCGGCGGCTACGAGTACTCGCGGTCGGCGAACCCGACGCGCACCGCGCTGGAGGAGTGCCTGGCCGCGCTCGAGGGCGGCAGCCGCGGCTTCGCGTTCGCCTCCGGACTGGCCGCCGAGGACACCCTGCTGCGCGCCGTCACCACGCCCGGCTCGCACGCCGTCATCCCGAACGACGCCTACGGCGGCACCTACCGGCTGTTCGCAAAGGTCACCCACCCGTGGGGCCTCGACTACAGCCCAACCGACCTCGGCGACCTCGACGCGGTGCGCGCCGCCATCCGCCCCGAGACCTCCGTGGTCTGGATCGAGACGCCCACCAACCCGCTGCTGAGCATCGCCGACGTCGCCGCGATCGCCGAGCTGGCGCACGCCGTGGGCGCGGTCGTCGTCGTTGACAACACCTTCGCCACCCCGTACCTGCAGAGCCCGCTCGAGCTCGGCGCCGACGTCGTCGTGCACTCGACCACCAAGTACGCCGGCGGCCACTCCGACGTCGTGGGCGGCGCGCTCGTCACCTCGACGAACCCCGTGCGCGACGACCTCGACGAGCGGATCGCCTTCCACCACAACTCGATGGGCGCCGTCGCCGGGCCGTTCGACGCGTGGCTCGTGCTGCGCGGCCTGAAGACCCTCGCCATCCGCATGGAACGCCACTGCGACAACGCCGAGCGCGTCGTCGAGATGCTGCAGGCGCACCCGCGGGTCGGTGCCGTGCTCTACCCGGGCCTGGCGTCGCACCCGAACCACGAGGTCGCCGCGAAGCAGATGCGCCGGTTCGGCGGCATGGTGAGCTTCCGGCTGCGCGGCGGGGTCGAGGAGGCGCTGACCGTCTGCAAGCGCGCCGAGCTGTTCATCCTCGGCGAGTCGCTCGGCGGCGTCGAGTCGCTCATCGAGCACCCCGGCCAGATGACGCACGCCAGCGCCGCGGGCTCGCTGCTCGAGGTGCCGAACGACCTGGTGCGGCTCTCGGTCGGCATCGAGGACGGTGACGACCTGCTCGCCGACCTCGAGCAGGCGTTGAGCTAGACCACGAACTGCTCGGGGGGCCGGGCGGCGCGCCGCGGCGGCCGCTCGGTCACCTGCTCGAACGCCTGCGCCACGAGCGGGACGGCGCGGCGCAGCTCGTCGGCCGGGCGGGTGTACGGCAGCCGCATCCAGGACTCGAGCGTGCCATCGACCGCGAACCGGCTGCCCGGTGTCACGCGGACGCCGAGCGCGTCGGCGGCCACGCTGACGTGCGAGGCGACCGGCGCGGGCAGGGCGCACCACAGCACCGAGCCGCCGGGCGGGGTCGCGTACCGCCACGACGGCAGGTGGTCGGCCAGCAGCTGCTGCAGCAGCGCCCGGCGCGCCCGCAGGCCGTCGCGGTGGTGCAGCAGCACGTCGTCGAGCTGGCGCAGCAGGTGCGTGACCGCCAGCTGCTCGAGCACCGGCCCGGCCAGGTCGACGCGGGTGCGCAGGCCGGCCAGCCGGGTCGTGGTCGCGGCACCCGCGCGCAGCCAGCCGATGCGCAGGCCGCCCCAGAACGCCTTCGACGCCGAGCCCACCGTGATCACCTCGGCGCCGCGCGGGGCGTGCGCGGCGAACGGGCGGGGCGCCGCGGGCGGGTCGTCGAGGTGCAGCTCGACCAGCGACTCGTCGACCACCACGGGCACCCCGTGCCGCGCGAGCGTCGTCGCGACCTGCTGCCGGGTGGCGTCGTCCATCAGCGCGCCGCTCGGGTTCTGGAAGTCGGGCGTCAGGTAGGCGGCGCGCGGGGCGGTCTGCCGCGCCGCGGCCTCCAGCGCCGTGCGGTCCCAGCCGTCGGCCGTCACCGGCACGGGCACCGGCCGCGCGCCCAGGTCGCGCAGCACGTCGAGGCCGTTGGGGTAGCCCGGCTGCTCGACCAGCACCCGGTCGCCCGGGCGCAGCAGCAGCTGCAGCGCCAGCCGGATGCCCTGCAGCCCGCCGGCCGTCACCAGCACCTGGCCGGGTGCGGTCGGCAGGCCGCGCGCGGTGAGCCGCTCGGCGACCTGCGTGCGCAGCACCGGCAGCCCGCGGTAGTCGTAGCCCGTCGTCGGCAGGTGCTTGGGCAGCTCGTCGAGCGCAGCCGCGTACGCCGCGTGCAGCTGCGGTGGGGCGGGCGGGGCGGCGTGCGCCAGGTCGAGCACGCCGTCCGGCACCGGTTCGGGCGCCCAGGCCGGCACCTGGCCCGGCGCCGTCGGCTCGGTCGGCACCGTCGTCCACGACCCCGAGCCCTGCCGGCTGGCGACGTACCCGCCGCGACGCAGCGCGTCGAACGCCGCGCTCACCGTGGTGCGGCTGACACCCAGCACGCCGGCGAGCTCGCGTTCGGGCGGCAGGCGGACGCCGACCGGCAGCCGGCCGTCGAGCACCAGCAGCCGCACCCGCTCGCTGAGCGCCAGGTAGGCCGGGCGGCGGGCGTCCTCCCAGTGGGCGAGCAGTCGGGACAGCTCGCGGGCGCCGGCCCGCCGGTCTGCGGTCACCAGGCCAGTGTGCTCGGATTGGCCCTGGAACACCAGGCCAATGCAGCGCACCATGGACGACGTGCACCGCCTCGCCGGGCGCGCCCTGCCGCGCCGCCTCACCCAGCTGCTCGCCGGTCTCGTGCTCTACGGCGTCAGCATGACCATGCTCGTGCGCGCCGACCTCGGCGTCATGCCGTGGGACGTGCTGCACCAGGGCCTGGCTCGCCGGCTCGGCCACTCGATGGGCCTGTGGACCATCGTCGTCGGCGTGGTCGTGCTGCTGCTCTGGGTGCCGCTGCGGCAGCGTCCCGGCGTCGGCACCGTGCTGAACGTGCTGGTCGTCGGCGTGGTGCTCGACGCCTGCCTGGGGCTCACCGGGCCGGTGCACGCCATGGCCGGGCGGGTGTCGCTGACCGCCGGCGGCATCGTGCTGAACGCCGTCGCCACCGCCCTCTACGTCGGCGCCGGCCTCGGCCCGGGCCCGCGCGACGGGCTGATGACCGGGGTCGTCGCCCGCACCGGGTGGTCGGTTCGGGTGGTGCGCACCACGATCGAGGTCGTCGTCGTCGCCGTCGGCTGGGTGCTCGGTGGCACCGTCGGCGTCGGCACCGTCGCGTACGCGGTCGCCGTCGGACCGCTCGTGCACCTGCTGCTGCCGGTGCTGAGCGCCCGGCACCGGCGTCCGGCCGAGCCCGCGGCGGTCCCCGCCTGACCGTCGCCCCGCCCGCCGCGCCCCGAGAGGTCGCGCAGGGCAGGATGGCGGCGTGAGCCAGGAGCACCGCACCGGCGCGGAGACCGTCCCCTGGGCGATGCGGGTCGCCGTCGCCTGGTCGTGGCGGCTGATCCTCGTGTGCGCGGCGGTCTACCTGCTGCTGCGGGTCGTGGCGTCGTACCTCGTGGTCGTCGCACCGGTGCTCATCGCCGTCCTGCTCGTGGCGCTGATCAAGCCGCTCGCCGACGGCCTCGAGCGGGTGCGGGTGCGCCGCGGGCTCGGGTCGCTGGCCACCGTGCTGCTCGTGCTGCTCGTCGTCAGCGGCCTGTTCACGCTCGTCGGCACGCAGATCGCCAGCGGCTTCAGCGACCTGCAGGACCAGGCCGTCGCCGGGCTCGGCGAGGTGCAGCGCTGGGTCAACGGGCCGCCGCTGCGGATCAGCACCACCCAGCTCAACGAGTACGGCCGGACGTTCCAGCAGAGCCTCGCCGACAGCCGCAGCGAGCTGGTCTCGGGCGCGCTCGAGGCCACCAGCACCGCCGGGCACGTCGTCACCGGGCTGTTCCTGACGCTGTTCTCCGCCTACTTCTTCCTCGCCCAGGGCGACCAGATCTGGGCGTTCCTGGTGCGGCTGCTGCCGAAGCCCGCCCAGCTGCCCTTCGACGAGGCCATGCGGCACGGCTGGGTCACGCTCACCGCGTTCGTCCGGGCGACCATCGTGGTCGCCTTCACCGACGCCGTCGGCATCGGCCTCGGGGCCGCGCTGCTCGGGGTGCCGCTGGCGGTGCCGCTCGGCGTGCTGGTCTTCATCGGCGCCTTCATCCCCGTCATCGGTGCGCTGATCTCCGGGTCGGTGGCGGTGCTCATCGCGCTGGTCGCGGTCGGGCCGGTCAAGGCGCTGCTGATGCTCGGCGTGGTGATCCTCGTGCAGCAGCTCGAGTCGCACGTGCTGCAGCCGTTCCTGCTCGGCCGTGCCGTGAGCGTGCACCCGCTGGCCGTCATCCTCGGCATCGCCACCGGCGCCCTGTCCGCCGGCATCATCGGCGCGCTCTTCGCCGTGCCGCTCATCGCCGTCGGCAACACGGTGGTGCAGTCGCTGGCCGGCCGCACCCCCGCGCCGCCCCAGCCGCTGGACTCGCCGGTGGCCGACGACGTCCCGGAGGGCGACCCGCGCACGACGCCCGCCCCCTGAGCGCGGCCTGTGGACGACGTCCACCGACCTGCTCCCGTGGACGACGCCGGGCCGCATCCGGCCCCGCGCCCTGTGGACGGCCCGTCGGTCGTCGGTGGCCCGGGGCACGATGTGGTCCGCGGCGTGGGGACGACGCTCCCGGAGGACCCGTGCGCCCCGAACCACCCGGCCACCTCGTGCCGCCCCGCCCCGCCCCCGACCGCCGCTGGGCGGCCCCGCAGGACGCCTACGCCGACGACCTGCGGGCCGTCGCCGACGTGCTGCGGCGGTGCGCCGACGACCCCGGCCTGCGCGGTCCCGC
>NZ_BAAHBM010000045.1:0-27355 GCF_054776675.1 Angustibacter aerolatus | reverse complement strand
GGGTCAGCGCGTCGCGCACCGCCGCGGCCCCGCCCTCGGGGTCGGCGAGCAGCGCGTCGGCCCACCCCCGCAGCAGCTGGCTGAGGATGACGCCCGAGCTGCCGCGCGCGCCCCGCAGCGCCCCCCGGGCCATCGCGTCGGCGACCCCCGCGGCGTCGTCCCCCTCGGCCGGTCGCGACCCGAGCCCGGCGACGGCGTCCTGCACGGTGAGGTGCAGGTTGGTGCCGGTGTCGCCGTCCGGCACGGGGTAGACGTTCAACGCGTCGAGCGCGGCGCGCTCGGCGCCCAGCCGCGACAGCGCGGTGGTGGCCCAGCGGCGCACGGCAGGGGCGTCGAGGCGGTCGAGCACGCTGCGAGGCTAACGCGCACCTGCGACACCGGGGGTGCCACGACGCCGGTTTGGGCGGGCGGGCGGGCGTCCGTTACGCTGTCGTGGTTGCCAGGCACCCATCTGCCGGCAGCGGAACACCTCGACACACCGACTTCTGGAGACACCTGTGGCTGCCACCTGCGACGTCTGCGGCAAGGGGCCGGGCTTCGGCCACTCGATCTCGCACTCGCACCGTCGCACCAAGCGACGCTTCGACCCGAATATCCAGCGGGTCCGTGCGACCGTCGCCGGCACGCCCAAGCGACTCAACGTCTGCACCTCCTGCCTGAAGGCGGGCAAGGTCACTCGCTGACCCTGCTCCACCCCACGACGGGCCGGTACCCACCTCGGGTGCCGGCCCGTGGTGCGTCCTGACCCGCTCGGCGCCAGCCTCCGGGGCGGGGCACCGCACATCCCGAGACGGCGCGGGGGCACTTCACGCCACTCAGGACGGCGCGGGGGCACCCCGCACCACCGAGTCCGGCACGGGGGCACCCTGCGCCACCGAGTCCGGCACGGGGGCACCCTGCGCCACCCAGCTCGGCGCGGGGGCACCCCGCACCACCCAGCTCGGCACGGGGGCACCCCGCACCACCCAGCTCGGCACGGGGGCACCCTGCGCCACACCGAACGGCACGGGGGCACCCCGCACCACCCAGCTCGGCACGGGGGCACCCTGCGCCACACCGAACGGCACGGGGGCACCCCGCGCCACCAGGGGTCCGAGCGCGAGCTAGCCGCCGAAGTGGTCCCAGCCGGGCGGCAACGTGGGAGCGGCGCCGCCGACCAGCACGCGCGGCCCCCCGACGTCCGCCGCGACGACCCGGCCGAGCGGCACGAAGCCGGGGGGCGGTCCGGCCGAGAAGGCGGCGAGCAGCGCGTGGTCCTCGCCGCCGGTGAGCACCCAGTCGAGCGGGTCGACGCCGAGGGCTGCGGCGGCGAGCACCAGCGGCTCGGTCAGCGGCGCGAGCAGTACGGGGTCGAGGTCGAGGACGACGCCGCTGGCCCGGGCGATGCGGCCGGCGTCGCGCAGCAGGCCGTCGCTGACGTCGAGCATCGCGGTCGCCCCGTGCAGCGCGGCGATCGGCCCGGCGGCGTACGGCGGGCGCGGACGGCGGTGCGCGTCGACGAGCTCGGGGGCGACGTCGGGGCGGCCGGAGAGCAGCAGCGCCAGGCCGGCGGCCGAGGGGCCGAGCACGCCGGCGACGGCGAGCACGTCACCCGGCCGCGCGCCGGACCGCAGCACGGGCGAGCGCCCCTGCAGGTCGCCGAGCGCGGTCACCGACACCACCAGCTCGCGGCCCGACGACAGGTCGCCGCCGACGACCCCCGCTCCGGTGCCCGCGCAGGCGGCAGCGAGCCCGTCGGCCAGCCCGAGCGCCCACGACACCGGCAGCTCGGGCGGCGCGACCAGCCCCACGAGCAGGGCGGTCGGGACGGCGCCCATCGCCGCGACGTCCGCGAGGTTCTGGGCGGCCGCCTTCCAGCCGACGTCGGCCGCGCTCGACCAGTCGCGGCGGAAGTCGCGGCCCTCGACGAGCACGTCGGTGGTGGCCACCACCCGGCCGTCGGGCGCGGCCACCACGGCGGTGTCGTCGCCCGGACCGAGCAGCGTCGCGGGGGCCGCCGGGAACCGCGGGAGCAGCCGGGCCAGCAGGCCGTCCTCACCGAGGTCGCCGAGCACGGGCTCGTGGTCGGCTGGCACGGCCGCACGGTAGCGTGCTGGCACCGGTCGGGCCGCGGGGTCCGGCCCGACGACAGGGGATGACGACGTGGCGGTGCAGGCGTACGTGCTCGTGCAGACCGAGGTCGGCAAGGCCTCGGCCGTCTCCGCCGCGATCGGTGCGGTCGAGGGCGTGCTGGTCGCCGAGGACGTCACCGGCCCCTACGACGTGATCGCGCGGGTCGAGGCCAGCACGGTCGACGAGCTCGGCCGGCTGGTCATCGCCCGCATCCAGGACGTCCCGGGCATCACCCGCACCCTCACGTGCACGGTCGTCCACGTCTGACCGGCGTCGTCGCCGCGGGCCTCGGCCTGGTGCTGGTGGTGGCGCTGGCGACCGCCTTCGCCTGGTGGCGCGGGCGGCCGGTCGACGTCGCGGTGCCGGACGGCGGGGCCGACCCGGTCTGCGCGCAGCTGGCCAGGGCGCTGCCCGCCACGGTGCGCGACCGGCCCCGCACGCCGACGACGGCCGACTCCGCCGCCGTCGCCGCGTGGGGTCGTGACGGCGTGATCTGGCGCTGCGGCGTGGCCGACCCGGGCCCGACCACCGACGAGTGCGTCGGCGTCGACGGCGTGGACTGGGTGCGCCGCCCGCTGCGCGACGGCAGCGCGTTCACCAGCTACGGCCGCTCCCCCGCCGTCGAGGTGCTGGTGCCGCGCGTCGCGGGACACCCCGAACCGCTGGTGCTGCCCGACTTCTCGGCCGTCGTGCGCGGCCTGCCGCAGACCAGGGAGTGCACCCAGTGAGCGACGTCGCGGCGGTGCAGCAGCTGGTCGACACCTTCTTCGACGCGTTCACCTCCGGCACCGACCTCGACGCGCGGCTCGACGGGCTGACCGCGCTGTTCGTGCCCTGGGCCACGGTCGTGCGGCTCGACGGCACCGGCCCGACGGTCTACGACGTGCAAGGTTTCGTCGAGCCGCGTCGCGCGCTGCTGGCCGGCGGCACGCTCACCGGCTTCCGCGAGTGGGAGGTCCAGGGCCGCACCGACGTGTTCGGCGACCTCGCCCAGCACTGGTGCACCTACGCGAAGGAGTGGACCGCCGGCGGCACGCGGCACACCGGCCGAGGGGCGAAGTCGTTGCAGCTGCTGCGCTCCGGCGAGGGCTGGCGCATCACCTCGCTGGTCTGGGACGACGAGCGCTAGCTATCGCAGGCCGGTGGGCCGGGTGAGGGCCAGCTGCAGCAGGCGGTCGACGAGCGCCGGGTAGTCGACGCCGGACGCCGCCCACATGCGCGGGTACATCGAGTGCTCGGTGAAGCCCGGCATGGTGTTGATCTCGTTCACCACGACCTCGCCCGCCGTCGTCCAGAACACGTCGACCCGGGCGAGGCCCTCGCAGCCGATGGCCTCGAAGGCCTCGACGGCGACCTGCTGCACGCGCTGTCGGACGTCGGCGGGCACGTCGGCGGGGGTGGTGAGCCGCACGTCGTCGCCGGCCAGGTACTTGGCCTCGAAGTCGTAGAAGTCGTGGTCGCCGACGACCTCGATCTCGCCGAGCTCGCTGGCCCGCGGGGTGCCGTCGAGGTCCTGCAGCACACCGCACTCGAGCTCGCGGCCCTCGATGCCCGCCTCGACGACGACCTTGGGGTCGTGGGCGCGCGCGGCCTCGATCGCCTCGGTGAGCCGCGCGGCGTCGTCGACGCGGGTGATGCCCATGCTCGACCCGGCGCGCGCCGGCTTCACGAACACCGGCAGCCCCAGGCCGGCCAGCCGGTCGAGCACGGCGGCTGGGTCGGCGTCCCACTGCCGCGGCAGCACCACCTCGTAGGGCCCGACCGGCAGACCCGCCGCCGCGAGCAGCACCTTCATCACGTGCTTGTCCATGCCGGCCGCCGAGGCCAGCACGCCCGAGCCGACGTACGGCACGTCACCCAGCTCGAGCATGCCCTGCAGCGTGCCGTCCTCGCCGAACGGGCCGTGCAGCAGCGGCAGCACGACGTCGACGTCGCCCAGCGCGCGCGGCGGCTGGTGCGGCTCGAGCACCTGCAGCTCGCGGTCGGAGGTGCTCGTCGGCACCAGCACACCGGGGCGCGCGTCGTCGACGACCGGCAGCACCGACCCCTTGGCCTCGAGCGCGGCCGGGTCGTCGGCGGCCAGCACCCAGCGACCGTCGCGCGCCACGCCCACCGGCACCACGTCGTAGCGGTCGCGGTCGATCGCCCGCAGCACGCCGGCCGCCGTCAGGCAGCTGATGGAGTGCTCGCTGGACCGGCCACCGAACACCACGGCGACCCGCGGACGCTTCGCTTTGCTCACGAGCGCCGACCCTACCCAGGCCAGGGCGCCCGGCCCGCATACCCTGCAGGCGTGGACGACGACGCGACCCTCTCCCCCGCGACCCTGGCCGTCACCCGCGGCCGCCCCGACACCTCACCGGGTGCACCGGTCAACGTGTCGCCGGTGCTGAGCTCGACGTTCGTCGCCGACGGACCGGTCGACTACGGCCGCGGCGGCAACCCGACCTGGACGGCGTTCGAGGAGGCGCTCGGCGCGCTCGAGGGCGGCGACGCGCTGGTGTTCGGCTCGGGCATGGGTGCGGTGTCGGCCGCGCTGTCGCTGGTGCCCGACGGCTCGGTCGTCGTCGCCCCCGACGCCGCCTACAGCGGCACCAAGGCGTGGCTCGACCAGGCCGAGGCCGCCGGACGCCTCGAGGTGCGACGGGTCTCGGTGGGCGACACCGCCGCGGTGCTGCACGCGATGGACGGCGCGCACCTGGTGACGCTCGAGTCGCCGACCAACCCGCTGCTCGAGGTGTGCGACCTGGTGGCGGTGCTCGGCGCGGCGCGGGCGCAGGGGCTGATCTCGGTGGTCGACAACACCTTCGCGACGCCGCTCGGCCAGCAGCCGCTGTCGCTGGGCGCCGACGTCGTCGTGCACTCCGTGACCAAGTACCTGGCCGGCCACTCCGACGTCGTGCTGGGCGCGACCGTCACCCGCCCCGACGGCCGCGGGGCGATGCTGCGCGACCGGCTGCAGGTGCACCGCCGCACCCACGGCGCGATCGCCGGCCCGCAGGAGGTGTTCCTCGCGCTGCGTGGCCTGCGCACGCTGGCCGTGCGGTTCGAGCGGGCGCAGGCCAACGCGACCGAGCTGGCGAGGCGCCTGCAGGGTCACCCCGCCGTCCGCCGCGTGCGGCACCCGTCGCTGCCCGACCACCCCGGACACGAGCTGGCCCGCCAGCAGATGCGCGGCGGGTTCGGCGCGATCGTGTCGGTCGAGGTGCACGGCGGGCCCGAGGCGGCCGAGCGGGTGTGCGACGGGACGCGCATCTGGGTGCACACGACGTCGCTCGGCGGCGTCGAGTCCTCGCTCGAGCGGCGTCGCCGGCACGCCCTCGAACCGCACGTCGTGCCCGAGGACCTGCTGCGGCTCTCGGTCGGCATCGAGGACGTCGACGACCTGTGGCGCGATCTCGACCAGGCTCTGCGAGGATCCGGCGCATGACCGAGATCGTCGACGTCAAGACGCCCGACGGGCGCGTGCTGCGGGTGCACGACGGCGGGGGCGACGGGCTGCCCGTCGTGGCCCACCACGGCACCCCCGACTCGGGCGGCCTGCTGCCCCCGGCCCTGCGCGACGCGCAGCAGCGCGGGCTGCGGCTCATCTCCTACGACCGGCCCGGGTACGGCGGGTCGACCCGGCAGGCGGGGCGCACCGTCGCCTCCGCGGCCGTCGACGTCGCCGTGCTGCTCGACGACCTCGGCCTCGACACCTTCGTCACCTGGGGGTCGTCCGGTGGCGGCCCGCACGCCCTCGCCTGCGCCGCGCTGCTGCCCGGGCGCTGCCTCGCCGCGGCCAGCGTCGCGGGCGTCGCCCCCTACCGGGCCGAGGGCCTCGACTGGCTGGCCGGCATGGGGCAGGACAACCTCGACGAGTTCGGCGCCGCGGCGTCCGGCGAGGCGACCCTGCGGCCGTGGCTCGAGACCGCCCGCGCCGGCATGCTCTCGGGCAGCACGCACGAGCTTGTCGAGACGATGCAGACGCTGCTGCCGCCGGTCGACGTCACGGCGCTCGACGGCGAGATCGGCACCTGGCTGCACGACACGATGCACGACGGGCTCGCGACCGGCGTCGACGGCTGGCTCGACGACGACCTCGCGTTCCTCGCCGACTGGGGCTTCGAGCTGCCCGCCGTCGAGGTGCCCACGCTGGTCGTCGCCGGCGGCCAGGACCTCATGGTGCCGGTGTCGCACGGGCACTGGCTGGCCGACCGGCTGCCCGGCGACGCCGACGTGCAGGACGACGAGGGGCACCTCTCGCTGCTGCGCGGCATCGACCGCGTGCAGGGCTGGCTGGCCGAGCGCGCGGCCCGCTGACCCGACGCCCAACCCCTGCGGAGCTAGGGGTTCTCGGGCTTGCGGGCCCGCGACAGCAGTCTGCGGCCCATCTCGGCCGGGGTGATGTCGCCGTGCACGACGGCGACCACGCCCTCGGTGATCGGCACGTCGACGCCCTGGTCGCGGGCCAGGTCGAGGATCGACCGGCACGACTTCACGCCCTCGGCGGTCTGCCGGGTGTGTGCGATCACCTCGTCGACCGTCATGCCCCGACCGAGCTGCTCGCCGAACGTGCGGTTGCGCGACAGCGGCGACATGCAGGTGGCGATGAGGTCGCCCAGACCGGCCAGCCCGGCGAACGTCGCCGGGTCGGCGCCGAGCGACTCCCCCAGCCGGGCGGTCTCGGCGAGGCCGCGGGTGACGATGGTGGCCTTGGTGTTGTCACCGAGGCCCAGCCCGTCGGCCATGCCGACCGCCAGGGCGATGACGTTCTTCACCGCGCCGCCGAGCTCGGTGCCGACGACGTCGGTGCCGGTGTACGGGCGGAAGTACGACGTCGCGCAGGCGTGCGCGACCCGCTCGGCGGTGTCGTGGTCGACGCAGGCCACGACGCTGGCCGCCGGCTGCCGCTGGGCGATCTCACCGGCCAGGTTCGGGCCGGAGACGACGACCACGCGGGACGCCGGCACGCCGCCGACCTCCTGCACCACCTCGCTCATCCGCCGGGTGGTGCCGAGCTCGACACCCTTCAGCAGGCTCACGACGTCGGCACCCTCCGGCAGCACCGGCCGCCACGCCGTGAGGTTGTCGCGCAGGGTCTGCGAGGGCACGGCCAGCACGACGACGTCGGCGCCGTGCATCGCCCGCTCGGGGTCGGTGGTGGCGCGCACCGCGTCGGGCAGCGTCACCGACGGCAGGTAGTCGCCGTTCACGTGGTCGCGGTCGATCTGCTCGACGAGCGCCGAGCGGCGGCCCCACATGACCACGTCGCAGCCGGCGTCGGCCATCACCATCGCGAAGGCCGTGCCCCAGCTGCCGGTGCCCAGCACCGCGGCGCGGGTCACGACCGACCCCGCGCACGGAGCCGGCGGGCCTGGGCCAGCCGCCGGCGGGCCGCCACGACGGTGGCCCGCTGCGCCCGGCGCACCGACTCGCCCGGCGTGCCGTGGGCCCGCTCCCCGTGCTCGCGCGGGTCGTACGGGTGCTCGGGGCGGGTCTCGCCGCGCAGGCCCTCGAGCAGCGTCGTCACGTCGTCCATCACCCGCCGGGTGGCCTCGACCAGGGTGGGTGCGTCGAGCGGCCGGTCGCGCAGGTCGTCGAGGTCGGCGGGCGGGCCGGCGACCACGTGCACGGTGCGCCGCGGCAGCAGGTGCGGACGCTTGCCGTACGGCATCAGCACCTGCTCGGGCCCCCACTGCGCCACCGGCACCAGCGGCGCGCCGGTGATCAGCGCCAACCTGGCCGCACCGGTCTTGCCGACCATCGGCCACAGGCCCGGGTCGCGGGTCAGCGTGCCCTCGGGGTAGATGCCGATGCAGGCGCCGGCCTCGATCGCCGCGACGGCCGACGAGAAGGCCTGCGCGGCGTCCCCGCCCTCGCGGTGCACGGGGATCTGGCCGGCGCCGCGCAGCACCGCGCCGACCACCGGCACGCGGAACAGCTGCTCCTTGCCCAGGAACGTCGGCGGCCGTCCGTTGTCGACCAGGAAGTGCGCGAAGGTCAGCGGGTCGACGTACGACAGGTGGTTCGCGCACAACACGAGCCCGCCCTGCTGCGGCAGGTGCTCTGCACCGCGCCAGTCGCGCCGCGCGACGGCGCGCATGATCGGCCGGAGCACCGCGGCCGCCGCCCGGTACGCCGGGGGCTGGTCCCGCAGCGACGCCACCCGCGCTCCCTCGCTCGTCCGCGTCGGCTCGTGCCGACCGCTCCCGGCTCGCATCCTGTCGTCGCCCCGGGGCGTTGTCGAGGTGGACGGCGACGGCTGCGACCATCGGGGGGTGCCCTGGGTCGTCGTCCTGCCGGTCAAGCACGCCGACCGCGGCAAGACGCGGCTCGACGTCGCCGACCCGGCCGACCGCGTGCGGCTGGCCCGAGCGGTCGCGCTCGACTCGCTCGCGGCCGTGCGCGCCTGCCCGGACGTCGCGGTGCGGCTGGTGGTGACGGGCGACCCGCAGGTGTCGCAGGTCGCCCGCGCGGCCGGCGACGAGGTGCTCGCCGACCCGGCCAGGGGGCTGGACGCCGCGGTCGACGCCGGCCTGGCGACGGCCGCGCGCCGGTGGCCGGAGCTCGACGTGGCGGTGCTGCTCGCCGACGTGCCCGCGCTGCGCCCGGCCGAGCTGTCGGAGGCGCTGCAGGTGGCGGCGGGCCACGACCGGGCGCTGGTCGCCGACCACGAGGGCAGCGGCACGGTGCTGCTGACCGCCAGCGCCGGCGTCGCGGCGCACCCGGCGTTCGGCCCGGGCAGCGCGGCGGCGCACCAGGCGCTCGGCGCGGTGCCGCTGACCGCCCAGGTGCCCTCGCTGCGCCAGGACGTCGACACCGTGGCCGATCTGCGCCGCGCGGCCGAGCTGGGGCTGGGACCGCTGACCGCACGCGCCGCTGCGGACGCCGGTCTGGCGTAGCCTGCCCGCGTGCAGGCCACCGTCCACGAGTTCGCCGACGACGGCAGCGGCAGCGTGCTGCTCGACGACGGCCTGCGGGTGCCGTTCACCGCGGAGGCGTTCGCGCACAGCACGTTGCGGCTGCTGCGCGTCGGCCAGCGGGTCTCGATCGAGCGCGACGGCGAGACCGGACCGGTGGTGCGGCTGTGGCTGACCGGCGTGGGCTGAGCCCGGGTCACCCGCGCTCGTAGTTCGCGCCCACGGCGTCGAGCTTGTCGAGGAACCGCTCGTAGCCGCGGTAGATCAGCTCGATGCCGTGCACCCGCGAGTCGCCCTCGGCCGCCAGCGCGGCGATGAGGTAGCTGAAGCCGCCGCGCAGGTCGGGCACCTCGATCTCGGCGCCGTGCAGCTTGGTCGGGCCGGACACCACCGCGGAGTGCAGGAAGTTGCGCTGCCCGAACCGGCAGGGCAGGCCACCGAGGCACTCGCGGTACAGCTGGATGGTGGCGCCCATGTCGTTCAGCGCGCGGGTGAAGCCGAGGCGGTTCTCGTAGACCGTCTCGTGCACGATCGACAGCCCGCTGGTCTGGGTGAGCGCGACGACCAGCGGCTGCTGCCAGTCGGTCATGAAGCCCGGGTGCACGTCGGTCTCGAGGACCACCGCGCGCTTGGGGTCGGCGTCGCGCCAGAACCGGATGCCGCGGTCGTCGACCTCGAAGGCGCCGCCGATCTTCCGGAAGACGTTGAGGAAGGTCATCATGTCGGGCTGGCTGGCGCCCTCGACGAAGATCTCGCCGCGGGTGGCGAAGGCGGCCGAGGCCCACGACGCCGCCTCGATGCGGTCGGGGATCGCCCGGTGGTTGAAGCCCTCGAGCCGGTCGACGCCCTCGATCCGCACCACGCGGTCGATGTCGACGCTGATGATCGCGCCCATCTTCTGCAGGACGGCGATGAGGTCGAGGATCTCGGGCTCGGTCGCGGCGTTGCGCAGCTCGGTGAGGCCCTCGGCGCGCACCGCGGTCAGCAGCACCTGCTCGGTGGCACCGACGCTCGGGAACGGCAGCGCGATCTTGGTGCCCTGCAGGCGCTTCGGGGCGTGGATGCGCAGACCCTCGGGGCGCTTCTCGACCTCGGCGCCGAACTGGCGCAGCACGTCCATGTGGTAGTTGATCGGTCGCTCACCGATGCGGCAGCCACCGAGGTCGGGGATGAACGCCTCGCCGAGACGGTGCAGCAGCGGCCCGCAGAACAGGATCGGGATGCGGCTCGAGCCGGCGTGCGCGTCGATGTCGGCCACGTGGGCCCGCTCGACGTTGGTCGGGTCGAGCACCAGCTCGCCGTCGTCCGGCCCACCGCTGACGTCGACGCCGTGCAGCTCGAGCAGCCCGGACACGATGCGGACGTCGGCGATCTCGGGGACGCCGCGCAGCCGGCTCACGGACTCACCCAGCAGCGAGGCCACCATCGCCTTCGACACCAGGTTCTTCGCGCCGCGCACCTGGACCTCACCGCGAAGGGGCGTGCCACCGTGCACCGTCAGGACGTCGCTCATGGCCCCGATTCTCACAGACGAACGGGCCGGCACCCCGTCAGGGTGCCGGCCCGTGTCGTGCAGGTCGTGTAGAGGTCAGGCGCGCTTGGCGGCCGTCTTCTTCGTGGTCGTCTTCTTGGCGGTGCTCTTGGCCGGAGCCGACTTCTTGGCCGTGGTCTTGGCCGCCGGGGCGCTGGTGCTCTTGCTGGCGAGCTTCTTGGCGGCGACCTTCTTGGTGGGCGTGCTGGTCGAGTTGCTGGCCAGCTGCTTGGCGGCGGTGCGCTTCGTCGAGGCCGCGCCCGTCGTGCTCTTGGTGGCGGTCTTGGCGGTGCTGCGCTTCGCCGGTGCGCTCGACGTCGTGCTGGCGGTGGACTTCTTCGCCGGGGTCGACGACTTCGTGGCCGCGGTCTTGCTGGCGGTCTTGCTCGCGGTCTTGCTGGCCGTGGTGCCGGTGGAGCGCGCGGCGGTCTTGGTGGCCGTCTTGCTGGCGGACTTCGTGGCCGTCCGGCTCGCGGTCTTCGTGGCGGCCGTCTTCGTGGCGGCCGTCTTGGTCGCAGCCGTCTTGGTCGCGGTGCGGGTGCTGGCCGGCGCGGCCTTCTTGGCGGCCGAGCTCGCGGCGGTCGAGCTGCCGGTGACGGCGCGCACGGCGCCGGCGGCGCGGCTGGCGGCGGCCTGGGTGAACGCGCGCAGCGCCTTCGTGTCGGAGGTGACCTCCTTGAAGGCGGTGCCGGCGCGGAAGCGCGGGACCGAGGTCTTCTTGATGCGCACGGGCTGACCGGTGCGCGGGTTGCGGCCGGTGCGGGCGGCGCGGGCGGCCTTCTCGAAGGTGCCGAAGCCGGTGATGGCGACCTTCTCGCCCTTGGCCACGGTGACGGTGATGGTGTCGACCACTGCCTCGAGCGCCTCGGCGGCGGCCCTCTTGCTGCCGAGCCGCGACTCGAGCGCGTCGACGAGCTGTCCCTTGTTCACTGCACTTCTCCCTCGATGGAATGTGCGCCGGGTGACTCACCGGCCGGGCGACCACAGGGTCGAGCGACGCCCGACTCGTGACGACGGTAGGGGTCGCGAGGGCGCACGTCCAACAGGACGCGTCACGGTTCTCGGTGTGTCGCAACCGGATCGCCCGGCTCGCGCACCTCCTCCGGCGGCCCTCGCCGCCGGTCACGCCGCCGGCAGCTCGGCGGCTCTGCACCGACCGGCCGGCTGGATCCCGTTGCGGCACAACGGGTCGGGCCGGTGACGGCCGGCCTCGGTCACCGCGGGACGGTGGTCGGCTTCCAGGCCGGACGGTGCTGCTCGAACTCCGTGATGGCGTCGACGTGCTGCAGGGTCAGCGACACGTCGTCCAGGCCGTTCAGCAGGCGCCAGCGCGTGTAGTCGTCGACCTGGAAGGGGCAGACCAGCTCGCCGGCGGTCACCGTGCGGGCCTCGAGGTCGACGGTCACCTCGGTGCCGGGGGCGTTCTCGAGCAGCTTCCAGAGCAGCTCGACGTCCTGCTGGTCGACCTGCGCGGTGAGCAGCCCGCCCTTGCCGGAGTTGCCGCGGAAGATGTCGGCGAACCGCGAGCTGATGACGACCCGGAAGCCATAGTCCAGCAACGCCCACACGGCGTGCTCGCGCGAGGAGCCGGTGCCGAAGTCGGGGCCGGCGACCAGCACGCTGCCGGCACCGAACGCCGGCTGGTTGAGGACGAACGTCTCGTCGCCGCGCCAGGCCGCGAAGAGGCCGTCCTCGAACCCGCTGCGGGTCACCCGCTTGAGGTAGACCGCCGGGATGATCTGGTCGGTGTCGACGTTGCTGCGGCGCAACGGCACACCGACGCCGGTGTGGGTGGTGAAGGCGTCCATCTCGGCTCTCCTCAGTCCAGGTCGGCGGGCGACGACAGGGTGCCGCGCACGGCCGTGGCGGCGGCGACGAGCGGCGAGACCAGGTGCGTGCGGCCACCCTTGCCCTGCCGCCCCTCGAAGTTGCGGTTCGACGTCGAGGCGCTGCGCTCCCCCGGTGCCAGCTGGTCGGGGTTCATGCCCAGGCACATCGAGCAGCCCGCGAGCCGCCAGTCGGCCCCGGCCGCGCGGAACACCTCGTCGAGCCCCTCGGCCTCGGCCTGCAGGCGCACCCGCGCCGAGCCCGGCACCACGAGCATGCGGACGCCGTCCTTGACCTTGCGCCCCTGCAGCACCTGGGCCGCGGCGCGCAGGTCCTCGATGCGGCCGTTGGTGCAGCTGCCGAGGAACACGGTGTCGACCGCGACCTGGCGCAGCGGCGTGCCGGGCTCGAGCCCCATGTACTCCAGGGCGCGTTCGGCGGACTGCCGCTCGCCCTCGTCGGCGATGGTCTCGGGCACCGGCACCGACCCGCTCAGCGGCAGGCCCTGGCCGGGGTTCGTGCCCCAGGTGACGAACGGCGTCAGCGCGGCGCCGTCGATCACGACCTCCGCGTCGAACGTCGCGTCGTCGTCGGTGCGCAGCTCGCGCCAGTCGGCCACCGCGGCGTCCCAGTCGGCGCCCTGTGGGGCGTGCGGGCGGCCCTGCACGTACTCGAAGGTGGTGTCGTCCGGCGCGATCAGGCCGGCGCGCGCCCCGGCCTCGATCGACATGTTGCACACCGTCATGCGCGCCTCCATCGACATCGCCTCGACGGCGCGGCCGCGGTACTCGAGCACGTAGCCCTGCCCGCCGCCGGTGCCGATGCGGGCGATGACGGCGAGGATGAGGTCCTTGGCGGTGACGCCGTCGGCGAGGTCGCCCTCGACGGTGATCGCCATGGTCCTGAACGGCTTCAGCGGCAGGGTCTGCGTGGCCAGCACGTGCTCGACCTCGCTGGTGCCGATGCCGAGCGCGAGCGCACCGAACGCGCCGTGCGTCGAGGTGTGCGAGTCGCCGCAGACGATCGTCATGCCGGGCTGGGTCAGGCCGAGCTGCGGACCGATCACGTGCACGATGCCCTGCTCGGCGTCGCCCATGGGGTGCAGCCGGACGCCGAACTCGGCGCAGTTGCGGCGCAGCGTCTCGACCTGGGTCAGCGACACCGGGTCGAGGATGGGGCCGGGCGCGGTGGGGACGTTGTGGTCCTCGGTGGCGATCGTGAGGTCGGTGCGGTGCACCGGCCGGCCGGCGAGGCGCAGGCCGTCGAAGGCCTGCGGGCTGGTCACCTCGTGCAGCAGGTGGAGGTCGATGTAGAGCAGGTCCGGCTCGCCCTCCGCCCGACGCACGACGTGCGCGTCCCACACCTTCTCTGCCAGCGTCCTGCCCATCGCACTGCCCTTCGCTCGCTGTCACGGTCGATCTGCTTGCATCTCAGACCCTGAGACGGCAGTATCGAGTCATGGACAACAGTAGCGGAGTCGGCGTCCTGGACAAGGCCGCGACCGTCCTCGGCGCCCTCGAGGCAGGCCCCTCGACCCTCGCACAGCTCGTGGCGGCCACCGGCCTCGCCCGACCCACGGCGCACCGGCTCGCCGTCGCCCTCGAGCACCACCGGCTCGTCACCCGCGACATGCAGGGCCGCTTCGTGCTGGGCCCCAGGATGGCCGAGCTCGCCGCCGCCGCGGGCGAGGACCGGCTGCTGGCCGCCGCGGGCCCGGTGCTGACGGCGCTGCGCGACCACACCGGCGAGAGCGCGCAGCTCTTCCGCCGCCAGGGCGAGCAGCGGATCTGCGTCGCCGCCGCCGAGCGGCCGGTCGGCCTGCGCGACTCCATCCCCGTCGGCAGCACGCTGTCGATGTCGGCCGGGTCGGCCGCCCAGGTGCTGCTGGCCTGGGAGGAGCCCGACCGCCTGCACCGCGGCCTGGTCGGCGCCAAGTTCAACGCCACCGCGCTGTCGGGCGTGCGGCGCCGGGGCTGGGCGCAGAGCGTCGGCGAGCGCGAGGCGGGCGTGGCGTCGGTGTCGGCACCGGTGCGCGGCCCGAGCGGTCGCGTCGTGGCCGCGGTGTCGATCTCCGGCCCCATCGAGCGCCTGTCGCGCCAGCCCGGCCGGCTGCACGCCCCCTCGATCGTCACCGGGGCCAACAAGCTCAGCGAGGTGCTGCGCCGCACGACGTGAGCGGCGTCCGGACAGCGAAGAGGCCCCCACCCGACCGGGTGGGGGCCTCTCTGCTCGCGTAGCCCCGACGGGATTCGAACCCGCGCTACCGCCTTGAGAGGGCGGCGTGCTAGGCCACTACACAACGGGGCCGTGCTGTGGACGACGGTACCGGATCGCTCCGACGCCGTGACCGCTGGGGTACCAGGACTCGAACCTAGACTAACTGAACCAGAATCAGTCGTGCTGCCAATTACACCATACCCCAAGGGGGTACCCGGGCCGGCTGCTCGCCGGTCAGGACCCGCCCGGAGATGCTACCGGGCCACGGGCCCGACGCGCGAATCCGCCCCCTCGGGAGCACCCGGCAGCTGCAGCCAGGCCAGGACGCCGGCCAGGTCGGTGACCCGGACGACGCCGTCGGCGGGTGCCCGGCCGGCGGCCTCGCCCACCCCCCGGTGGTCGATGCCGCGGTCGAGCCAGACGGCCTGCAGCCCGGCGGCCAGCGCACCCTCGGCGTCGACGGTCAGGTCGTTGCCGACGTACACGGTGCGGGACGGCTCGGTGCCGATCAGCTCGCAGGCGTGCCGGAACACCCGCGGCTCGGGCTTGCCGACGCCGAGCGTGTCGGTGCCGACGAGCAGCTTCAGGGCCGACAGCCCGGTGCGCTCGAGCTTGTCGGTCTGGTAGCCCGTCGAGTGGTTCGTCACCGCCCCGAAGGGCACCCCCTCCGCCTCCAGGGCGGCGAGCAGCGCGACGGCGTCGTCGAGCGGCTGCCAGGCGGCCCGGAACACCTCGTCGTAGGTGTCGTTCCAGTCGGCGAAACCGGCGTCGTCGAGCTCGGGCCCGCCCAGATCGCGGTGCATGGCCTGCGCCCGCAGCCGGCGCTGCTGCAGGAAGTCCAGCTCACCGGTCACGAACCGGCGGTACACGCCGTCCGCGTCGGCGTGCCAGTGCGCGAGCGCCCGGTCGGCGCCCGACTCCCCGAGGTGCGGCAGGTAGCGGGCGACGATCGCCGCCATGCCCGAGCGGAAGCTGCCGTTGGTGTCGACCAGCGTGTCGTCGATGTCGAGCAGCACGCCGTCGACACCGGGCCTCACGCGATCACCCGCTGCCGCAGCGCCTGCAGCCGCCGCAGCGACGACTCCCGCCCCAGGATCTCCATCGACTCGAAGAGCGGCGGCGACACGCGACGCCCGGTGACCGCCACGCGCAGCGGCCCGAAGGCGAGCTTCGGCTTCACGCCGAGGCCCTCGACCAGCGCGGCCCGCAGCGCGGCCTCGATGGCGGACGTCGTCCACTCGGGCAGCTGCTGCAGGGCCGCGGTGGCGGCGTCGAGCACCGTCCCGGCATCGTCGCGCAGCGAGCCGATCGCGTCGTCCTCGACCACGAGCCCGTCGTCGCCGACGAGCAGGAAGCCGAGCATGCCGGTGGTCTCGTCGAGCTTGACCATGCGGGTCTGCACGAGCGGCGTCGCGGCCAGCACGACGTCACGCTGCTGCTGGGTGGGCTCGTCGCCGAGCGCGCCGTCGAGCTGCAACCGCTGGACGAGCCGCCCCGCGAGGTCGCCCTCGTCGATCGAGCGGATGTAGTGGCCGTTCAGCCAGTCGAGCTTGTCGAGGTCGAACACCGGCCCGACCGTGTTCACCCGCTGCCAGTCGAAGTGCTCGACCATCTCGTCGAACGAGAACACCTCCTGGCCCTCGGGCATCGAGTACCCGAGCAGCGCCAGGAAGTTGCGCAGCGCCTCGGGCAGGTAGCCCTGCTCCTGGAACCAGGTGAGCCGCGCGGCCGGGTTCTTGCGCTTGCTGATCTTCGACTTGTT
The DNA here is from genome assembly GCF_054776675.1 of Angustibacter aerolatus. Taxonomy (NCBI): domain Bacteria; kingdom Bacillati; phylum Actinomycetota; class Actinomycetes; order Kineosporiales; family Kineosporiaceae; genus Angustibacter; species Angustibacter aerolatus. Next base: position 11,004 of record NZ_BAAHBM010000045.1, on the reverse strand, counting down.
GGCGTTGCGCAGCAACGGCATGTGCGCGAACTGCGGCATCGGCAGGCCGAGCCAGGTGTACAGCAGCACGTGCTTCGGGGTGGAGCTGATCCACTCCTCACCGCGCACCACGTGGGTGATGCCCATGAGGTGGTCGTCGACGACGACGGCCAGGTGGTACGTCGGGAACCCGTCGGCCTTGAGGATCACCTGGTCGTCGGGCCGGGGCGCGTTGACCTCGCCGCGGATGACGTCGGTGAACGTCAGCGGCGGGTCCTCCGGGATCAGCATCCGCACCACGGGGGTCTCGGTGAAGCCGGGCAGCTCGGCCCGCTCGTCGCGGGTGAGGCCGAGGCAGCGACGGTCGTAGCCGGTGGGCTGCTTCAGCGCCTGCTGCCGCTCGCGCATCTCCTGCAGCCGCTCGGTCGAGCACCAGCAGCGGTAGGCGTGCCCCGCCTCGAGCAGCTGCTCGACGTACGGCCGGTAGGTCTCCAGCCGCTCCGACTGGCGGTACGGCGCGAACGGGCCGCCCTTGTCGGGGCCCTCGTCCCAGTGCAGGCCGAGCCACGAGAGCGTGTCGTACAGCTGCTGCTCGGAGTCGTCACGGTAGCGCGCGCGGTCGGTGTCCTCGACGCGCAGCACGAACTGCCCGCCCTGCTGCCGGACGAACGCGAGGTTGAACAGGGACATGTAGGCCGTGCCGACGTGCGGGTCACCGGTGGGTGACGGCGCGACGCGCAGCCGGACGGGGCCGAGTGCTTCGCTCATGGTGCCGCCAGGCTATCGGGCCGCCGCGGACGCCACGTGGTAGGACGACGGGGTGCCGACGGTGACCAGGAGCGACCTCGGTGCGTGGCTGCTGAAGCGCGCCCCGGCCGGGTGGGACGGCGTCCCCGGCGGGCGGCTCGTCGACGACTGGTGCGTGGTGCGCGGCTACCGGTCGCGGCTGATCGCGGCCGGCGACCCCGTGCTGGTGTGGGTGTCGGGCGACGGACGCCGGGTGCCGCGCGGGCTCTGGGGGCTGGGGCAGGTGGTCAGGGCACCCGAGGTCGACGACCTGCCGCCCGGCCGGCAGCCCGCCGTCCGCGTGGACGTGCCGCTGTTCGCCGAGCCGGTGCCGGCCGCCGACCTGCTCGCGGCCGGCGTCGACGACCTGGAGGTGCAGCGCCTGCCGGTGGGGGCGAACCCGTCGTTCGTGTCGGTCGGGCAGCTGGCCAGGCTGCGCCCGCTGCTGCCCTGACGCGTGCTCCGGAGCGCGCCGTCCCTGGCGCGTCGGGGGTGCGGCTGTGCACAGTGGCCCATGGCTCCCACGACGCCGCCGCGACGACGCGGCACCCGGTCACGCTCCCTGTTCGCCGCCCTCGCCGCAGCCCTGCTGCTGGTGGGCGGCGCCTCCCCCGCCCTGGCCGGCGGGCACCACGGCGGCCGCGGCGCTCCCCGCTCGGCCGTGCCGCTGCCGGACGGGCTGCGCCCCGAGGGCATCACCTCGGTCGGCACCCGCTACTACGTCGGGTCGCTCGCCGACGGGCGCATCGTCACCGGCGACCTGCGCCGCGGCGGGTCGACGGTGCTGCTGCCGGGCGCCACCGGCCGTCAGGTGCGCGGCCTCGCGGTCGACCGGCGCAGCGGCCTGCTCTGGGCGGTCGGCAACGTCGGCGCGGTCGCGCACGTCTGGGCGGTGCGCACGCGAGACGGCCGCGTCGTGGCCGACCGCGTCGTCCCCGGCGGGGTGTTCCTCAACGACCTGCTGGTGACCCGGGGCGCGGTGTGGGTGACCGACTCCGGGGTCGACCGGCTGACGGCGGTGCCGCTGGGCCGTGGCGGTCGCCCGACCACCAGCGCGCTGCGGTACCTGCCGCTGCGCGGCGCCTGGCCGAGCGTCGCCGAGGGCAACCGGGCCAACGGGATCGAGTGGCTGTCCAAGGGGCACGTGGTGCTCGACCACAGCACCGCCGGCGGCCTGTGGGACGTCAGCCTGCGCACCGGCGGCGCCCGCCGCATCGCGGTCACCGGCGGCCCGGCGATCGTGGGCGGCGACGGGCTCGAGCGGGCCGGCCGCACGCTGTTCGTGGTGCGCGGCACCGACGACGCCTCGGTGGCGCAGCTTCGGCTGCAGCACCGCCGTGGCGTCTGGAGCGCGCGCTACCAGACGCGCCTTACCGACCCGCGGCTCGACGTCCCCTCGACCGCGACCTTCGCCCGCGGCGGGCTCTACGCGGTGAACGCCCGCTTCGGCGTCGCCTCGCCGGAGACCGCGAGCTACTCGATCACCCGGCTGCGCGTCAGGCGCTGACGAACGTGCTGGTCAGCATGCCGATGCCCTCGACCTCGACGTCGACCCGCGACCCGTCGTGCACCTCGCCGACGCCGGCCGGGGTGCCGGTGATGATCACGTCGCCGGGCAGCAGCGTGAACGCCTGCGACACGTAGCTCACCAGGGTCGGCACGTCGTGGATCATCTGCGACGTCCGGCCGCTCTGGACGACCTCGCCGTCGAGGCGCGTGATGACGGCGAGGTCGCTGGGGTCGAGCTCGGTCTCGATCCAGGGGCCGAGCGGGCACGAGCCGTCGAAGCCCTTGGCGCGCGCCCACTGGCCGTCGCTGCGCTGCAGGTCGCGCAGGGTCACGTCGTTGGCGACGGTGTAGCCGTAGACCACCTCGCGCACCCGCTCCTTCGGCACGTCCTTGCAGATGCGGCCGATGACGACGGCCAGCTCGCCCTCGTAGTGCACCTCGTTGCTGATCGCCGGCAGCGTCACGGGGTCGCCCGGGCCGACCACCGCGGTGTTGGGCTTGAGGAAGACCAGGGGCTCCTTCGGCGCCTCGCCGCCCATCTCGGCGGCGTGGTCGGCGTAGTTCTTGCCGATGCCGATCACCTTGCTGCGCGGGATCACCGGTGCCAGCAGTCGCACGTCGTCGAGCGCCACGACCACGCCGGTCGGCTCGAGGCTGCGGTACATGGGGTCGCCGTGCACCTGGGCGATCATCTGCCGGCCTTCGTGCTCCCGCACGACGCCGTAGGCGGGCTCGTCACCGGTGGTGTACCTCGCGATGCGCATGATGCTCAACCTAGTCTGGAGCGGTGAGAGCGCTCCCGGAGGATGCCTGGCGTCCGCTGTGCGACGCCCACGAGGCACGGGTCGACGTCCTCACCGCGGGACGCCGCGAGCGGGCCGGCCGCGGCCAGAAGCACCCCGTCGAGGACTTCCTGTTCACCTACTACTCGCACTCGGTCGGGGCGCTGCGCCAGTGGCACCCCGGGCCGGGCGTCGTGCTGCTCGGCGCGCCGCTGCGCCGCTGGTACCGCGAGGTGCCGACGCCGGACGGTCTCGGCGTCGAGGTGGACGTCCAGGCGTTCCTCGCCGCGCGCGGCGACACGCTGCGGTTCGTCGAGCGGTTGCTGTCGGCGACGGCGTCGCGGCCCGCCCAGCTCGGCTGCTTCGGCCTGCACGAGTGGGCGATGGTCTACCGGCTGCAGCCTGGCGAGCAGCGGCACGAGGACTGGCCGCTGCGGCTCGGCCCCGCCGGCACCGACGAGGTCGTCGAGCAGCACCCCGTGCGCTGCAGCCACTTCGACGCGTTCCGCTTCTTCACCGAGCCGGCTCGCTCGCTCAATGTGGTGCAACCGACGCGCGAGCGGCAGGTCGAGCTCGAGCAGCCCGGCTGCCTGCACGCGACGATGGACCTCTACAAGTGGGCCTACAAGCTCGGCCCGCTCGTGCCGTCGTCGCTGGTGCTCGAGTGCTTCGAGCTGGCCCGCGACGTCCGCGAGCTCGACATGCGCGCCTCCCCCTACGACCTGGCCGCCCTCGGCTACGAGCCGGTGCGCGTCGAGACCCCCGCCGGCCGCGCCGAGTACGCCGCCGCCCAGCGCGGCTTCGCCGTCCGGGGTCAGGCGCTGCGCGCCGACCTGCTGGCCCTGCTGGCCGCCTGGTGTCCCGACGCGCGGGCAGAAGCACCCGCCGGGACCCCGCAGGGTCGGTGACCGCAGGGTTCTGCCCGCGCGTCGGGACGACAGCCCGTGCCGGGGGCGCGGCTAGGGTGCTGGCGTGCAGATCCTCGTGCTGAACGGGCCGAACCTCGGGCGTCTCGGGACCCGCGAGCCGGAGGTGTACGGCCGCACGACCCACGCCGAGCTGGTGACGCTGTGCGTCGAGGCGGGAGCGGCGGTGGGGGCCGAGGTCGAGGTGCGGCAGAGCGACGCCGAGCACGAGCTCATCGGGTGGGTGCACGAGGCGACCGACGCCGGCACGCCGGTGGTGCTGAACCCCGGCGGCCTGACCCACACCAGCGTGGCGCTGCGCGACGCGTGCGCCGCGCTCACCGCGCCCCTGGTCGAGCTGCACATCAGCAACGTGCACGCCCGGGAGGAGTTCCGGCGGCACAGCTACGTCTCCCCCGTCGCGACCGCGGTCATGGCCGGCTTCGGCGTCCAGGGGTACCCGCTGGCGATCCGCTGGCTGGCCGAGCGCGCCTGACCGACCGCCCCTTTGCGCACCTCAGCCCGCTCGCGACACGTCCGCGAGCGGGCTGACGTGCGCAAACCGGGCTGAGGCGCGGAAAGGGGTCAGCGGGGGGTGACGCCCTGGCGGAGCAGGCCGTAGGTGACGCCGTCGACCAGCGCCTCCCACGAGGCCTCGACGATGTTCGCCGCGACGCCGACGGTCTCCCAGGAGGTGGTGCCGTCGGCGGTCTCGATGAGCACGCGGGTGATGGCGTCCGACCCGTGGGCGGAGTCGAGGATGCGCACGCGGAAGTCGATGAGCTCGAGCTGGGTGATCTCGGGGTAGGCCGACACCAGGGCCTCGCGCAGGGCGTGGTCGAGGGCGTTCACCGGGCCGTTCCCCTCGCCGGTGGCGACCACGCGGCGGCCGCCGGCCACGAGCTTGACGGTCGCCTCCGACAGCGCCTTCTCGTCGCCGCGGGCGTCGGTCTGCACCCGCCAGCTCTCGACGTCGAACAGGCGCACCCGCTGGCCGTCGACGACCTCGCGCAGCAGCAGCTCGAACGAGGCGTCGGCGGCGTCGAAGGTGTAGCCGCGGGCCTCCATGCGCTTCACCCGGTCGGTCAGCTCGGTGAGCACCTCGCCCTGCCCGGCCAGGTCGTAGCCGAGCTCGCGGCCCTTCAGCTCGATCGAGGCCCGGCCGGCCATGTCCGACACCAGCATGCGCATGTCGTTGCCCACGCCGGTCGGGTCGGTGTGCTGGTACAGATCCGGGTCGATCTTGATCGCGCTGGCGTGCAGGCCGGCCTTGTGCGCGAACGCGCTGGCGCCGACGTACGGCTGGCGCGAGTAGGCGACCACGTTCGTCACCTCGCTCACGGCGTGCGCGATGCGGGTCGCCTCGGCCAGCCGCGCCGGGTCGATCACCGGGCGGCCGAGCTTGATGACGAGGTTCGCCACGACCGTCACCAGGTCGGCGTTGCCGGTGCGCTCGCCGTACCCGTTCAGCGTGCCCTGCACGTGGGTGGCGCCCGCGTCGACGGCGGCCAGGGTGTTGGCCACCGCGCAGCCGGTGTCGTTGTGGCAGTGGATGCCCAGCTTGGCGCCGGTGCCGTGCAGCACCTCGTGCACGGCGTCCGCGATCTGCGGCGGCAGCATCCCGCCGTTGGTGTCGCACAGCACGATGGTCTCGGCGCCGGCCTCGGCCGCGGCGCGCACCACCTCCAGCGCGTAGTCGCGGTCGCTCGCCCACCCGTCGAAGAAGTGCTCGGCGTCGAGCATCACCCGCCGACCCTCACCGGTCAGCAACCGCACGGTGTCGCGCACCATCGCGAGGTTCTCGGCGAGCGTCGTGCGCAGCGCGGTCTCGACGTGCCGGGCGGCGCTCTTGGCCACGAGCGTCACCACGGGCGCCTGCGAGTCGAGCAGCGCGCGCACCTGCGGGTCGTCGGCCGCCACGACACCCGGGCGCCGGGTCGCGCCGAACGCCGCGAGCTGGGCGGTGCGCAGCTGCAGGTCGCGGGCGGCGCGGGCGAAGAACTCGGTGTCCTTGGGGATGGCGCCCGGCCAGCCGCCCTCGATGAAGCCGACGCCCAGGTCGTCGAGGTGCCCGGCGATCGCCAGCTTGTCGCCCACCGAGAGCGTCAGGCCCTCCTGCTGGGCGCCGTCGCGCAGGGTCGTGTCGTACACCTGGAAACCCTGCACGCTGCCGAGATCGGTCACGTCGGTCACGCTCGTCACGCCTGTCTCCCTCTCGCACCCCACGTCGTCCCAACAAAAAAGACCCCCCGGTGGCGTGGAGGGTCTGGCGCGTCGTCGGGGGATCGCCCCGGCGGCGCGCCTACGGAATGACGACGTGCGCGGTCATGCCGTCACTCTGCCACAGACCGTCCGCCCCGTGGAACGGTCGTGCCGCATGCCGAGACGAAGGCGTCGAACAGCCGCGGGTCGTCGCCGACCTCCGGGTGCCACTGCACCCCGGCCCGCCAGCGGGCTCCCGGCGCCTCGAACGCCTCGAGCAGCCCGTCGTCCGACCACCCGACGGCGGTGTAGCCGGGGTGCTCGCGCACGGCCTGGTGGTGGTAGCTCGGCACCGAGACCCGCTCCCCCAGCACCTCGCCCAGCAGCGACCCCTCGGCGAGCCGGACGTCGTGGGTGCCGTACCGCGCGCGGCCCGGCGAGTGCACGGCGGCGGCCTCGACGCCGAGCCGGTCGGCCAGGTGCTGCTCGAGCGACCCGCCGGCGGCGACCGCCATCACCTGCATGCCGCGGCAGATGCCGAGCAGCGGCAGGTCGGCGTCGACGGCGGCCCGCACCAGGGCCAGCTCGGCGTCGTCGCGGTCCGGGCGCGGCGCCTGCAGCGTGGGGTGCGGTGCCTCCCCGTAGTGCCCCGGGTCGACGTCGACCCCACCCGCCACCACCAGCCCGTCGAGCCGGGCGAGCAGCGACCGGGCCGACTCGGCGGTGAGCCCGCGCTCGGGTGGCAGCAGCACCACCTGCGCGCCCGCCCAGCGCAGCTGCGCGACGTACCGGGCCGGCACCAGCACGGCCGGCACGTCGCGCCAGGCACCCCACGACGCCGGCTCGGCGTAGCAGGTGAGGCCGACCAGCGGGGCGCTCACAGCGGCGTGACGTACGCGCCGCTGATGCCGCCGTCCACGAGGAACTGCGAGGCGGTGATGAAGCTGCTGTCGTCGCTGGCCAGGAACGCGACGGCGCCGGCGATCTCGTCGGGCTCGGCGAACCGTCCGAGCGGGATGTGCACCATGCGGCGGGCCGCCCGCTCGGGGTCGCTGGCGAACAGCTCCTGCAGCAGCGGCGTGTTCACCGGCCCGGGGCACAGCGCGTTCACCCGCACACCCTGCCGGGCGAACTGCACGCCGAGCTCGCGCGACATCGCCAGCACGCCGCCCTTGCTCGCGGTGTACGAGATCTGCGAGGTGGCCGCGCCCATGACCGCGACGAACGACGCGGTGTTGATGATCGACCCCTTGCCCTGCTCGAGCATGTACGGCAGCGCGGCCTTGCAGCACAGGTAGACGCTGGTCAGGTTCACCTGCTGCACGCGCTGCCAGGCGTCGAGCCCGGTCTCCAGGATCGAGTCGTCGTCGGGCGGCGAGATGCCGGCGTTGTTGAACGCGACGTCGACGCTGCCGTGCTCGCGCTTCGCGACGGCGAACAGCTCGTCGACCTGCGCCGGGTCGGTCACGTCGACCTCCACGAACCGGCCGCCGACCTCGTCGGCCACCTCCGGCCCGCGGTCGACGTCGACGTCGCCGACGACCACCGTCGCGCCCTCGGCGGCGAACCGCCGCACCGTCGCCAGCCCGATGCCGCTGCACCCGCCGGTGACCACCGCGACCCGCCCCTGCAACCTCGACACCCGGGTCCTCCTCAGTCCTGGTCGGAGATGAAGACGTTCTTCACCTCGGTGAACGCGTCGAGCGCGTCCGGCCCGAGCTCGCGACCGAGCCCGGACTGCTTGAAGCCGCCGAACGGCGTCGCGTACCGCACCGACGAGTGCGAGTTCACCGACAGGTTGCCCGCCTCGACGCCGCGCGCCACCCGGAGGGCCCGTCCGACGTCACGGGTCCAGATCGATCCCGACAGCCCGTACGCCGTGTCGTTCGCCATCCGCACGGCGTCGGCCTCGTCGTCGAACGGCAGCACCGCGACGACCGGGCCGAACACCTCGTCCCGCCACACCGGGTCGGACGTCGAGGCCGGACGGACGACGGTGGGCGGGTACCACCAGCCCTCGCCGGACGGCGCGCTGCCGCGGAAGAGCACCTCCGGCGGCTGCTCGGCGTCCTCGACGAAGCCCCGCACCCGCTCGCGCTGCCGGTCGCTGATCAGCGGCCCCATCTGGGTGGCCTCGTCGGCCGGGTCGGCGCACACGAAGCCCTGCACCGCGGGCTCGAGCAGCTCGAGGAACCGGTCGTGCACGCTGCGCTGCACCAGGATCCGGCTGCGCGCGCAGCAGTCCTGCCCGGCGTTGTCGAACACCGACCCGGGCGCCGACGCCGCCGCGCGCTCGAGGTCGGCGTCCGCGAACACCACGTTGGCGCTCTTGCCACCCAGCTCGAGCGTCACCCGCTTCACCTGCTCGGCGGCGCCGCGCATGATGCGCTGCCCGACGGCCGTCGAGCCGGTGAAGCACACCTTGCGCACCAAGGGGTGCGTGACGAACCGCTCGCCCACGACGTCGCCGCGGCCGGGCAGCACCGTGAGCACGCCCTCGGGCAGCCCGGCCTCGAGCGCCAGCTCACCCAGCCGGATCGCGGTGAGCGGCGTCAGCTCGGCCGGCTTCAGCACCACCGCGTTGCCGGCCGCCAGCGCGGGCGCGAGGCCCCAGCCCGCGATCGGCATCGGGAAGTTCCACGGCACGATGACGCCGACGACCCCGAGCGGCTCCTTGAAGGTGACGTCGAGCCCGCCGGCCACCGGGATCTGCCGGCCGAACAGCCGCTCCGGAGCGGCGGCGTAGTAGGCCAGCACGTCGCGGACGTTGCCCGCCTCCCAGCGCGCGTTGCCGATCGTGTGCCCCGCGCCGCGCACCTCCAGCTGCGCGAGCTCCTCGACGTGCGCGTCGACCACGTCGCTGAACCGGCGCAGCAGCCGGCCGCGGTCGGCGGGCGCCAGACCCGCCCAGACACGTTGCGCCGCAGCGGCTCGCTCGATCGCCGCGTCGGTCGTGGCCACGTCGGCCAGCTCGATGCCGGCGATCACCCGCGCCGTCGACGGGTCGACCACCTCGAACACGTCGGTCACAGCCGCTCGAACCCCCGTCGTCGCTCCCAGTCGGTCACCGCCGCGCCGAAGGCCGCCAGCTCGACGTCAGCCGCGTTCAGGTAGTGCGCCACCACCTCGTCGCCGAACGCCGCCCGGGCGACCTCCGACGCGGCGAACGCGTCGCGCGCGGCCTGCAGCGTGCCGGGCACCCGCGGCTTGCCGGAGGTGTAGGCGTTGCCGGTGCACGGCTCCTCGAGCGGCAGCTCGTGCTCGATGCCGTGCAGGCCGCCCGCCAGCATCGCGGCCGTCGCCAGGTACGGGTTCACGTCGCCGCCGGGCAGCCGGTTCTCGAGCCGGAGGCCGCCGCCGTGCCCGACCACGCGCAGGGCGCAGGTGCGGTTGTCGCGACCCCACGCCACCGACGTCGGCGCGAACGAGCCCTCGGCGAATCGCTTGTAGGAGTTGACGTTCGGCGCGTACAGCAGCGTGAGCTCCGACAGCGTGGCGAGGACGCCGGCGACGAAGTGGTCGAACAGCGGGGTCGGCCCGTCGCCGGTGTCGAACACCGTGCCGCCGTCGGTGCCGCGCAGGCTCATGTGGATGTGGCACGAGTTGCCCTCGCGCTCGTCGAACTTCGCCATGAAGCTCAGCGACTTCCCGTGCGCGGCGGCGATCTCCTTGGCGCCGGTCTTGTAGACGCTGTGGTTGTCGCAGGTGCGGGTCACCTCGTCGAACCGGAAGGCGATCTCGTGCTGGCCGAGGTTGCACTCCCCCTTGGCCGACTCGACCACCAGGCCCGCGCCGTGCATGCCGCCCCGGATGTCGCGCAGCAGCGGCTCGACCTTGGTGGTGCCGAGCACCGAGTAGTCCACGTTGTAGCGGTTGGCCGGCGTCAGGCCGACGTACCCGGCGTCCCACGCCTGCTCGTAGGTGTCGTCGAACACCAGGAACTCCAGCTCGGTGCCGGCCAGCGCGACCCACCCGTGCTCGGCGGCGCGCTGCACCTGGCGGCCGAGCACCCGGCGCGGCGACGGCTCGACGGCGCGCCCGTCGCCCGCCACCAGGTCGCACTGCACCATCGCGGTGCCCGGCAACCACGGCAGCAGCCGCAGCGTGGCGAGGTCGAGCTCGAACTCCATGTCGCCGTAGCCGGTCTCCCACGAGCTCATCGCGTAGCCGCCGACCGTGTTCATGTCGACGTCGACCGCCAGCAGGTAGTTGCAGCCCTCGGTGCCGTGCGGCAGCACCTCGTCGACGAAGAAGGGCGCGTGGATCCGCTTGCCCTGCAGGCGTCCCTGCATGTCGGTGAAGGCGACGACGACGGTGTCGACCGTGCCCTCGCTGATCATCTCGCGCAGCCGGTCGACGTCGAGCACGACCGCACCTCCCGTTCCGCCGCTCACCCGAGCAGCCCTCGCAGCAGCGCCGAGGTGGCGTCGCAGTGGGTCTCCATCGCCGATCGCGCCGTGGTCGCGTCGCTGGCCAGCACGGCGTCGACGACGGCGCGGTGCTGGGCGTTGCTGTGCGCGATGTTCGGTGCCAGCACCGGGATCGCGACGAGCATCTCGTGCACCATCGCCTGCACCTGCGTCACCGAGGCGACCAGCAGGTCCGAGCCCGACAGCGCCGCGATCGCCAGGTGCAGCCGCGAGTCGGCCTGCCGGTGCTCGGCCACGTCGTCCGCCCCCTCGACCGCCACCCGGCTGGCCACCAGCCAGGCGCGCTGGTCGGCCGACAGGTCGCGCCGCGCGGCCAGCGCGGCGGCACCCGGCTCGACCACCCGGCGGAACTCCAGCGCGTCGCGCAGCTCGGCGCCCTCGCTGCGCAGGCGCTGCGACCCCGGCGCCGGC
>NZ_BAAHBM010000044.1:0-27543 GCF_054776675.1 Angustibacter aerolatus | reverse complement strand
GCGAGGGCGGCCACGAGCGCGTCGAGCATCGCGGCCACCGCCGGCACCCGGCGCAGGTCCGGGCGGGTCAGGGCGGTCACCGTGCGGCGGGCAGCCGGCTGCACCGCCCGCACCTCGACGTCCGGACGGCGGGTGGCCTGCAGCGACAGCGCCGGCAGCAGGGCCACCCCGAGCCCGGCCGCCACCAGGCCCTGCACGGCGACCGCGTCGTCGGTCTCGAACGCGACGCGCGGCGCGAACCCGGCGCGCCCGGCGAGCACGAGCAGGTGCTGCCGGCAGCGGGGGCAGCCCGCGATCCACTCCTCGTCGGCCAGGTCGGCCAGCGCCACCCGGTCGGCCGCGGCGGCGTGCCCGCCCGGCAGCACGACCTGCACCTCGTCGTCGAGCAGGTGGGTGGAGCGCAGGTCGTGCACGTCGTCGGTGGTGCCGCTGCCCGGGTAGTCGAAGACCACCGCCACGTCGCAGCGGCCGGCCCGCAGCGCCTCGAGCGCCTCGGGCGGCTCGGCCTCGGTGAAGCCGAGCACCAGGCCCGGGTGGCGGCGGCGGACGTCGGCGAACGCCCTCGGCAGCACGGACGCCGACCAGGACGGGAACGCCGACACGCGCACCCTGCCGGCCCGCAGGCCGGCGATGGCCGCGACCTCCTCGCCCGCGGTCTCGACGGCGGCGAGCGCTGTGACCGCGTGCCGGGCGAGCACCTGCCCGGCCTCGGTGAGCCGCACGGTGCGCCCGGACCGCTCGACGAGCACCGTGCCGAGCCGGGCCTCGAGCCGCCGCACCAGCTGGCTGACCGCCGGCTGGGTGGTGCCGAGCGCGGCGGCGGCCCCGGTGAACCCACCGTGCTCCGCGATCGCGCGGACGGTGCGCAGGGCGAGGACGTCGAGCACGGGGCGAGCCTAGCCACACATCACGTCGTGTGATGGAGACCTGCCCGGCGTACGTGCTTGTGCGTGGGTGTCCCGGTCGGCCAGCCTGGACCGGTGCCCACCACCACGCCGTCCCTCGCCCCTGGGCGCGACGCCGCCGGGTGCGCGGGCGCATCGGACCCCGGGGAGATGCCCACGTCGGCCTGGAGCGCGGCCCCCGGCTACCTGAACGCCGCGACGCTCGGCCTGCCGCCTCGGTCCGCCGTCGCCGCGCTGCAGCAGGCGGTGCTCGACTGGCAGCGGGGCGCGGCCGGACCGGTCGCCTACGACGACGAGGTGCAGCGCGCGCGGGCCCTGTTCGGGCGGCTCTGCGGCGTCGGGCCGGACGCCGTCGCCGTGGGCTCGCAGGCCTCCGTCGTCGCCGGGGCCGTGGCCGCCTCGCTGCCGGACGGCGCCGACGTCGTCTGCGTCGACGGCGACTTCAGCTCGGTCGTCTACCCGTTCCTCGTGCAGGCCCACCGCGGCGTGCGGGTGCGCCACGCGCCGCTCGAGGCGCTCGCCGACGAGGTGGCGCGCGGCACCGACCTCGTGGCCTACTCGCTGGCGCAGTCCGCCGACGGCCGGGTGGCCGACGCGGCCGCGGTGCGCGAGGCCGCCGGCCGCGTCGGGGCCATGACGTTCTGCGACACCACGCAGGCCGCCGGCTGGCTCGACGTCGACGCCGCGGCCGACGACGTCACCGTGTGCTCCGCCTACAAGTGGCTGTGCTGCCCGCGCGGAGCGGCCTTCTCGACGTACTCGCCGAGGGCCCTCGCGGCGGTGCGGCCCGTGAACGCCGGCTGGTACGCGGGGGAGTCGGTCTGGGGCTCCTGCTACGGGCCGGACATGCAGCTGGCGCACGACGCCCGCCGGCACGACGTCTCGCCGGCATGGCTGGCCTGGGTCGGCACCGTGCCCGCCCTGCAGACCCTGCTCGACCTGCCGCCGGGCCTCGCGCGCCGGCACGGCACGGGGCTCGCCGACCGGCTGCTCGCGGCACTCGACCTGCCGCCGGCCGACCGACCGGTCGTGGCGCTCGACGACCCGGCCGGCTCTCGAGCGACGGCGCTCGAGGCGGCCGGCGTCTCGGTCGCCGGGCGGGCGGGGCGGGTGCGCATCGCGTTCCACCTCTGGAACACCGAGGCGGACGTCGAGCTCGCCGTCGGCGCGCTGCGCGCCGCCGGCCGTGGCAGCGGGAGGGCCCCCCTCGCCCTCCCGGGCGGACCGTGACCTGAGCCCGCTTGGGCTGTAAGGTGGGCGGTCTCGTCCAGAGTCGCGGCGAGCCACTCCATGTGGGTGCGTGCACACACGCGCGCTCGTGTGGGCGTCGAACCACGAGATGCAGAGGTCACGATGCCAACCACTGCGACGACCATCCGGCCCACCCGGCCGGCCACCACGACGTGCCCGACCTGAACCGGGGCTTCGAGGCCTCGCCGACCGGTCTCGACACCACCGAGGTCGAGGGCTCCGTCAGCCTCTTCGTCGACGACGACGCCGTGCTCGTCGTCATGCACGGTGCCATCGGGCACCACCTGCACCAGGACGTCCGCGACCTCGTCGACGACCTGGTCTCCGACGTCGCCGACACCGCGCATCGCCCGGTCCGCGTCATGGCGCGCGACGTCACCACCTTCGGTCTGCAGGGGGTGTGGCTGCTCCTCGAGCTGCGCCGTGCCGCCCGCCCCGCCTCGGTGGTCCTCCTGGAGCCCTCCCGTGCGGTGCGCGACGGTCTGAACCTGCACGGCCTGACCCACTTCACGATCGTCGACGACGCCAGCACCGAGCTGCCGAACGGGCTGCCGGGCGCCTGACGCCCACGACCTGCACGACGAAGGGCCCCGCCGATCCGGCGGGGCCCTTCGTCGTGCGGTCGGTGCGGACCGGCGGTCGTCAGATCCGGCGCAGCACCGCGGTCACCCGGCCGAGGACGGTCGCCTCGTCACCCGGGATGGGCTGGAACGCCGGGTTGTGCGGCATCAGCCAGACGTGGCCGTCGCGGCGCTTGAACGTCTTCACGGTCGCCTCGCCGTCGAGCATGGCCGCCACGATGTCGCCGTTCTCCGCGACCTGCTGCTGGCGCACGACCACCCAGTCGCCGTCGCAGATCGCGGCGTCCACCATCGAGTCGCCGACCACCTTGAGCAGGAACAGCTGGCCCTCGCCCACGAGCTGACGGGGGAGCGGGAAGACCTCCTCGACGGCCTGCTCGGCGAGGATCGGGCCGCCCGCCGCGATGCGCCCGACCACCGGCACGTACGACGGCGCCGGACGGTCGTCGCCCGACCCGGTGGGGTCGACCGGCTCCGGGACGGCCGTCGGCGCACCGACCGGCGCCACGTGCGCGTCGGGGGAGACCACCTCGATGGCGCGGGGCCGGTGCGGGTCGCGGCGCAGGTACCCCTTGCGCTCCAGGGCGGCCAGCTGGTGGGACACGCTGCTCGGGCTGGACAGCCCGGCGGCCTCGCCGATCTCGCGCATGCTGGGCGGGTAGCCGCGGCGCTCGACGGCGTCGCGGATGGTCTCCAGCACCCGGCGCTGCCGCGCGGTGAGCCCGTCCCCGGTGTCGGCCTCCGGCAGCTCGTGCACCTCGCCCGTCGGTCGTCCCGGCCCGGCCATGGGTCCTCCGCGTGGTCTGCGGCCACCTGGGTGACCTGGATCGGGCCGGTCTGGTGCGACCGGCGCTGCGTGCTCGTCACCGTAGGACCGGCGCGGTGGCGAATCAAACACCTGTTCGAACGTGTCGGACTGTCGGTGGCGGGTGCTGGAGTGTCCTCGGGTCGTTCGAACGCCCGTTCGGCAGCGCTCGACAGCGTCGGCGGCCCGTGCTAGAAATCGTACAGACGTTCGATCGAACACGCGTTCGACTCGCTCTCCGGAGGCCAGCATGACCGCCATCACCCTCGCCGCACCCCGCACCACCTCGGCACGCGGCCGCGCCCGGCTCGTCGCCGTGCCGTCCGCGCCGGCGGTCCCCGTGCCGCGCGCACGCCGGGTGCCCACGGCGGTCCGGCACGGCAGCCTGCCGCTGACCCGCCGCGGCCGGCTGGTGGTGCTCGCGCTGCTGCTCGCGGTGGCAGCGGCCGTGTCGGTGCTCGCCGGTGGCACCAGCCTGGCCGGCACCTCGGTCGGCGAGCGACCGGCCGTGCGCTACGTGACGGTGCAGCCGGGCGAGACCCTGTGGGCCATCGCCGGCACCGTCGCCCCGCACGTCGACCGGCGCGACACCGTGCAGCAGATCGCCGAGCTGAACGCGCTCGGCGACTCCGGCCTGCAGGCCGGGCAGCGGCTCGCCGTCCCCCTGCAGCAGCGCTAGCCGCACCCTCGGCACGGCACGGCCCCGCGACCACCAGGTCGCGGGGCCGTCGTCGTCCCCGGGTGCCTGTGCTCGGCGTCGTCGAGACACGCCGACGCGCCCCGCCCCTTGCACCGGCGTCCGCCCCGGGTTAGCGTTCACCCCAACATCTAGTAGTTACACGGATGTGCTTCATCCACAGATTGTGGTGCGTCGCCCACAGGTCATCCCCAAGCCGTCCACACCCTCGTCCACAGCCAGGCCCGAGAGGGCCCCCCGGACGTCGGTGGCGGATGGCATGGTCGGGCCCGTCCAGGCGTTGACCACAGAGCGTCCAGCACCCCGGAGGGGAGACGTCGTGCACTGTCCGTTCTGCCGTCACACCGACTCGCGCGTCGTCGACTCGCGAGTCACCGACGACGGCTCCTCCATCCGGCGCCGCCGGCAGTGCCCGGACTGCGGCCGCCGGTTCACCACCGTCGAGACCGCGAGCCTCGCCGTCGTGAAGCGGTCCGGTGTCACCGAGCCGTTCAGCCGGGCGAAGGTGCTGGTCGGCGTGCGCAAGGCCTGTCAGGGGCGCCCGGTCGGCGAGGACGACCTCGCCCTGCTCGCCCAGCGCGTCGAGGAGGCCGTCCGCGCGAGCGGGGCCGCCGAGGTCGACGCGCACGAGGTCGGCCTGGCCATCCTCGGCCCGTTGCGCGAGCTCGACGAGATCGCCTACCTGCGCTTCGCGTCCGTCTACCAGGCGTTCGAGTCGCTCGAGGACTTCGAGGCCGCCATCACGCTGCTGCGCGCCGAGCGCGACGCGACCGGGGTCGAACCGGCACCCGGCCGCCCCGACGGCGCCCGCAGCACCCCCTGACGCCGTCGGGCGGCGCGGAGGGGAAGCCGCCGCCGCCCGACGGTCACCAGCCGTCAGCACACCGCACCACCCGCACCACCCGCACCACCTGCGCGATCAGCGCGATCAGCACGAACAGCACGGCACCAGCCACCACGCACGACGAGGACGAGGACGAGACATGACCGAGACGACCAGCGGCGCCCGCGCCGGTGCACGACGCAAGGGCAAGGGCGCGGGGGTGCAGCGCATCTTCACCACCCCGGGGGTGCACCCGTACGACGAGGTCACCTGGGAGCGTCGTGACGTCGTGCAGCAGAACTGGAAGACCGGCGAGACGATCTTCGAGCAGCGTGGCGTCGAGTTCCCCGACTTCTGGTCGGTGAACGCCTCCACCATCGTCACCACGAAGTACTTCCGCGGTGCCGTCGGCACCGAGCAGCGCGAGCAGGGCCTGCGCCAGCTCATCGACCGCGTCGTCCTCACCTACGTCAAGGCCGGCCGCGACCACGGCTACTTCGCGACCCCCGAGGACGCCGAGCTGTTCGAGCACGAGCTCACCTGGGCGCTGCTGCACCAGGTGTTCAGCTTCAACTCGCCGGTGTGGTTCAACGTCGGCACGTCCTCGCCGCAGCAGGTCAGCGCCTGCTTCATCCTCGCCGTCGACGACTCGATGGACTCGATCCTGAACTGGTACCGCGAGGAGGGCCTGATCTTCAAGGGCGGCTCCGGTGCCGGCCTCAACCTCTCGCGCATCCGGTCCAGCAAGGAGCTGCTGCGCTCTTCCGGCGGCACGGCGTCCGGCCCGGTGAGCTTCATGCGCGGCGCCGACGCGTCGGCCGGCACCATCAAGTCCGGCGGCGCCACCCGTCGTGCGGCGAAGATGGTCGTGCTCGACATCGACCACCCCGACATCGTCGAGTTCGTCGAGACGAAGGCGCGCGAGGAGGACAAGATCCGCGTCCTGCGCGACGCCGGGTTCGACATGGACCTCGGCGGCGCCGACATCACCAGCGTGCAGTACCAGAACGCCAACAACTCGGTGCGGGTCAGCGACGAGTTCATGCGTGCCGTCGAGGCGAAGGGCCAGTTCGGGCTGAAGGCGCGCACCGACGGCCGGGTCATCGAGTCGATCGACGCGGCCGAGCTGTTCACCAAGGTCGCGAAGGCCGCCTGGGAGTGCGCCGACCCGGGCATCCAGTACGACGACACGATCAACGACTGGCACACGAACCCCGAGACCGGTCGCATCACCGCCTCGAACCCGTGCTCGGAGTACATGAGCCTCGACAACAGCTCGTGCAACCTGGCTAGCCTCAACCTGCTGAAGTTCCTGCAGGACGACGGCTCGTTCGACGGCGCCACCTTCGCGAAGGTCGTCGAGCTGGTCATCACCGCGATGGACATCTCGATCTGCTTCGCCGACTTCCCGACCGAGCCGATCGGCGAGACCACCCGCAAGTACCGCCAGCTGGGCATCGGCTACGCCAACCTGGGTGCGCTGCTCATGGCGAGCGGCCTGGCCTACGACAGCGACGGCGGTCGCGCCCTCGCGGCGTCCATCACCTCGCTGATGACCGGCACCGCCTACAAGCGCTCCGCCGAGCTGGCTGCCGTCGTCGGGCCGTACGAGGGCTACGCCCGCAACGCCGACGCCCACAAGCGGGTGATGCGCAAGCACGCCGCCGCCAACGACGCGATCCGCACGATGAGCACGCTCGACAAGGACGTGCAGCGGCTGGCGACCCAGGCCTGGGACGACGTCGTGA
This sequence comes from Angustibacter aerolatus, assembly GCF_054776675.1. Taxonomy (NCBI): domain Bacteria; kingdom Bacillati; phylum Actinomycetota; class Actinomycetes; order Kineosporiales; family Kineosporiaceae; genus Angustibacter; species Angustibacter aerolatus. The sequence continues at coordinate 20,733 of NZ_BAAHBM010000044.1, read as the reverse complement.
AGCTCGGCGAGCGCAACGGCTACCGCAACGCGCAGGCCTCGGTGCTGGCCCCCACCGGCACCATCGGCTTCATGATGGACTGCGACACCACCGGCATCGAGCCCGACTTCTCCCTGGTCAAGTTCAAGAAGCTCGTCGGCGGCGGCTCGATGCAGATCGTGAACCTCACGATCCCGCGGGCGCTCACCAAGCTCGGCTACACCAACGAGACCGTCGAGGCGATCGTCGAGCACATCGCCGAGCACGGCCACGTCATCGACGCCCCGGGGCTCAAGCCCGAGCACTACGAGGTGTTCGACTGCGCCATGGGCGCTCGCTCGATCAAGGCCATGGGCCACGTGCGGATGATGGCTGCCGCGCAGCCGTTCCTGTCCGGTGCGATCAGCAAGACGGTCAACCTGCCCGAGACCGCCACCGTCGAGGAGATCGAGGAGGTCTACCTCCAGGGCTGGAAGCTCGGCCTGAAGGCGCTGGCCGTCTACCGCGACAACTGCAAGGTCGGTCAGCCGCTGTCCGACGCCAAGGCCAAGCCGGCCGCCGAGACGGCTCCGGCCGCGACGGTCGAGCCGGTCGTGGAGAAGGTCATCGAGTACCGGCCGGTGCGCAAGCGGCTCCCCAAGCGCCGTCCCTCGCAGACCACGTCGTTCGCGGTCGGCGGGGCCGAGGGCTACCTCACCGCCGGCTCGTACCCCGACGACGGCCTCGGTGAGCTGTTCCTGAAGTTCGGCAAGCAGGGTTCGACCCTCGCCGGCGTCATGGACGCGTTCTCGATCGCGATCTCCATCGCCCTGCAGCACGGGGTGCCGCTGGAGACCTACGTCGACAAGTTCACCAACATGCGGTTCGAGCCGGCCGGCATGACCGACGACCCCGACATCCGGATGGCGCAGTCGATCATGGACTACGTCTTCCGCCGGCTGGCGCTCGACCACCTCGACTTCGACACCCGGTCGTTCATGGGCATCTACTCGGCCGAGGAGCGCACCCGTCAGGTCGAGACCGGCTCGTACCTGCCGGTCGAGGACGACACCGACGACGACGCGGCCGAGCTCGAGACCATGTCGCAGTCGATGTCGATGAAGCCGCGCACCGCCAAGGAGGCGCAGCCGGCCGAGGTCGTGCAGCACGTCGAGTCGCCGAAGGCCGGAGCGAGCGAGGTCGCGCAGTCCGGTGCGGGTGCCGCATCGGCTCGGGAGATCTCGGCCCCGCAGGTGCACTCGTCGGCCGAGCTGCTCGAGTCGCTGCAGGGCCACGCGGCCGACGCCCCGATGTGCATGAACTGCGGCGTGAAGATGCGTCCCGCCGGCTCGTGCCACGTCTGCGAGGGCTGCGGCAGCACCAGCGGCTGCAGCTGACCGTCACACCGACGCGCCCCCGACCTCGCACGAGGTCGGGGGCGCGTCCGCGTCTCCCGCCGGTTGGTCGTCGGCACGGCGCCAGCCGTCCTGTGGGCTCTGGGCGGGCGTGATCTGGCTGCGGTGCGCTCGGAGCCCGGGAGGCACCGCGCCTGTGGACGACGCAGGCGGCCCGGGGCGCCGATGCGCAAGGCTTGCCGGATGACCACCGACGTGCACGACCTGCTCGACACCTTCCTCGCGGTCGCGGGCGCCGACCGCACCCAGCGCACCCGCGACCGGTACGCCGCGGTGCTCGATCTGCTGCGGGCACCCCTGCCGCGCGAGCCCTCCGGCAGCCCGGTCGAGCTGCTCGCGGGTCGGGTGCCCGCGGCGATCGGCTTGCTCGAGCGGCACGGCGGGTCGCCCGAGCTCGGCACGGCCCTGAGCCTGTGCGGCCGGCTGCTGGCCTGGCTCGACCTGGTGCACGACGACCCCGCACCGTCCGCGGCGTCCGCGCTGCAGCACGCCCGGGCCACGGTCCGAGAGGCCGCCCGCCGCCGCCGTGTCCCCGGTGCCGCGTCGCCCGCACCCGTGCTGACGCTGCGCCGGGCGAGTTCGCGGGTCGACGCGACGGGCCACGTCCCCGGCGCCGGCTGACCGGCTCGCGTGCAGGTGGTCGACCCGGTCGCCTCGGGACGCCGAGCACGACCGGTGCGGGGCTCCGAGCACGACCCGCGAGCACGACTCGGTCTCGACGCCCGGCCGGGTGCGAGCAGCACGCCCTGCACGGAGTGCGGGGAACGCCCACCGGCGGTGGCTGCCGTCCACGGCGGGCTCGGCGCCCGGTGTCGCAGGCAGCCCGAACCCGCTCAGCCCTCCGGACCGCGCAGCGACGGCCGCAGGGCCACGACGACGGGGCGGTCGCCGTCGAGCCAGTCGACGTCGGCGAGGGCGTCGGCCGATAGCCAGCGCAGCTCGTCGTGGACGTCGAGCGGCTGCGGGGTGCCGGCCGCGACGGCGGCCCACCAGACGTGCATCACCAGGTGGCGGTCGGGGGTGAGCGGCCAGCCGAAGCCGTCGGGGGAGGGCAGCAGCGAGCCGAGGGTGACCTCGACGCCGAGCTCCTCGCGCAGCTCGCGGTGCAGGGCGTCGACGAAGGACTCGCCGGGCTCGACCTTGCCGCCGGGGAGCTCCCAGCGTCCGGCGAGCGCGGCCGGGGAGCAGCGGCGGGCCGCGAGCAGCCGCGTGGGGAGGGAGAGGTCGTCGACGAGCGCGGCGGCCACGACGACCGTCGGCAACGGGTCCCGGTGCTCACGCACGGGCGACCTGGCCGGGGGCGCGGTGACGGACGGTGAGCACCGGCAGAGCCTAGAACGAGCGGGCGGACCAGGTGACCGGTGGTCGCGACGACCTGCGGTGCCGACCACCCGGGCGATCGCCGACCGCGGGTGCGGCGGCTGCGTCGACCGCGGCGACCACGGGCTCGCCGGCAACCAGGGGTGCACCGGCGCGGCGGGCGTGCGAGCCTCGGGGCATGACCGCTGCGACCTCCCTGCTGACGACCGTGTACGAGCAGATCCGCGACCTGGCGACCGGTGTGATCGACGGGCTCGACGACGACGTGCTCGCGACCCGGGTCGACGGCTCCGGCAACTCGATCGCCTGGCTGGTGTGGCACGCCTTCCGCGTGCAGGACGACCACGTGGCCGACGTCGCGGGCACGGCCCAGGTGTGGACGGCGGACGGCTGGGTCGACCGGTTCGGCCTGGAGCTCGATCCAGCTGACACCGGGTACGGCCACAGCGCCGAGCAGGTCGCGGCGGTGCGGGCCCCCTCCGACCTGCTGGCCGGGTACGCCGAGGCGGTCTCGCAGCGCACGCTCGAGTACGTGCAGTCGCTCACCGACGACGACCTCGAGCGGGTGGTCGACACGCGCTGGGACCCGCCGGTCACCCTCGGCGTGCGGCTGGCGAGCGTCGTCGGCGACGACCTGCAGCACCTCGGCCAGGCCGCCTACGCCCGCGGTCTGCTCACCTGACCCAGCACCTCGCACGTCCTGAGAGCGCTCTCACGCACCGCGTGGGAGCGCTCTCAGGTTTTGCCTCCCGATGGTTGGCAGATCGGGCGACCGGGTGCAGGATCAGGGCGGTCGCCCCGAACCGGGCAGACCACCACAGCCTGCGCACCTTGCGCGGGCCGGGACGAGGAGGTCTCGTGAGCACGTCCACCACCCCCGCCGCACCGCCGCCGCCGCGGCGTCGCGCGCGCCGCCCACTGGCAGCCACCACGGCCGTCGCGCTGACCGCGGGGGTGGTGTCGGCCCTCGGCCTCGGCGCCACCAGCGCCGCCGCCGCGTCGGACGCCCAGATCGAGGCGGTGCCCGTCACCACCGTCGACGGCGGGCGCACCGCGACCGTCGCCCTGCGCCTGCTGCGCTCGAGCAGCAAGCCCACCACCGTCCGGTGGACCACGGCAGGCGGCACGGCCCGCACCGGCACCGACTACGCCCCGACGTCCGGCACGGTCACCTTCCCGGCGAAGGCGAAGGCCGGCACCGTGCGCACCGTCAAGGTGCCGACGAAGGCGACGAAGCACGCGGCCGCGTCACGCACCATCGCGGTGCGCGTCACCCCGAGCGGGGCGACGCTGAAGGGTGCGCAGCCGACCGTCGTGGTCAACGCGCAGCACATGCCCTACCTCGACGCCAGCCTGCCCGTGCAGCAGCGCGTCAAGGACCTCCTCAAGCGGATGACGCTCGAGGAGAAGGTCGGCCAGATGACGCAGGCCGAGCGCAACGGTCTCGACGCGAACCGCGAGCAGATCAGCGCCTACAAGCTCGGCTCGATCCTCTCCGGCGGCGGCTCGACCCCGGCCACCAACGACGCGAAGTCGTGGGCCGACATGGTCGACGCGTACCAGTCGTACGCGCTGAAGACCCGCCTGCAGATCCCGATGATCTACGGCGTCGACTCGGTGCACGGCCACGGCAACCTGGTCGGCGCGACGATCTTCCCGCACAACATCGGGCTCGGCTCGACCCGCGACCCGCAGCTGGTCGAGGACGCGGAAGCCGTCGTGGCCAGCGAGACCCGGGCCACCGGCATCCCGTGGGCCTTCGCGCCCTGCGTCTGCGTCGCCCGCGACGACCGCTGGGGCCGCACGTACGAGTCGTTCGGCGAGGACCCCTCGCTCGTCATCGCCATGGAGACGTCGATCGACGGCCTGCAGGGCACCTCGCGGGCGCAGCTCGCGGACAACGACAAGGTGCTGGCCAGCGCCAAGCACTTCGCCGGCGACGGCGACACCACCTACGGCAGCGGCCGCAACGACGCCGGGGCCAACAGCAGCGACTACCCGATCGACCAGGGCATCACGCAGCAGTCGCGCAAGCACTTCAACCAGATCGACCTCTCGCCCTACAAGCCGGCGGTGCAGCAGCACGACGTCGGCACGATCATGCCGTCGTACTCGAGCGTCGACTACACCGACGACGGCCTGGGCAACCCGGTGAAGATGCACGCCAACAAGGAGCTGATGCAGGGCTGGCTCAAGGACAAGATCGGCTTCGACGGCTTCGTCATCAGCGACTACAACGGCATCGACAAGGTGCCCGGTGACACCAACGGCGAGCGCATCGCCAACTACGTCAACGCCGGCGGCGACATGGCGATGGTGCCCTCGTCCTACGTGCAGTTCGAGAACGACCTGGTGACCCAGGTGATGGACGGCAACGTGAAGCGCTCGCGCATCAACGACGCCGTCTCGCGCATCCTCACCAAGAAGTTCGAGCTGGGCCTCTTCGAGAAGCCGTACGCCGACCGCAGCAACGCCGACGCCATCGGCGGCACCGAGCACCGGGCGCTCGCCCGGCAGGCCGCCGCCGAGTCGCAGGTGCTGCTGAAGAACGCCGGCGGGGTGCTGCCGCTGAAGGCGGACCAGAAGGTCTACGTGGCCGGCGGCAACGCCGACGACGTCGGCAACCAGATGGGTGGCTGGACCATCAGCTGGCAGGGCGGTTCGGGCAACCACACGACCGGTGCGACGTCGATCCTGGCGGGCATGAAGCAGGTCGCCCCGGGCGCCAGCATCACCTACAGCGCGGACGCCTCCGCCCCGACCGCCGGCAGCGACGTCGGCGTCGTGGTCGTCGGCGAGACGCCGTACTCCGAGGGCTTCGGCGACGTCGGGGGCCCGCAGTGGGCCTACGACCCGTGGGACGCGAACGTGCCCCGCGAGACCAAGCAGATGGAGCTCAAGAGCGGCGACGCCGCGGTCGTCGACAAGGTGTGCGCGGCGCTGCCGAAGTGCGTGGTGCTCGTGGTCTCCGGTCGCCCGCAGGTGATCGGCAACCGCCTGGGTGACGTCGACGCGCTCGTCGCGTCGTGGCTGCCCGGCAGCGAGGGCGCCGGCGTGGCCGACGTCCTGTTCGGTCGCAAGGCGTTCACCGGTCAGCTGTCGCAGTCGTGGCCGCGCACCGCGGCGCAGGAGCCGATCAACGTGGGCGACAGCACGTACAAGCCGCTGTTCCCGTTCGGCTGGGGGCTGCAGACCACGGTGACCACCGCCAAGGCGAAGGCCGCGAAGCCGTCGGCGAAGCAGCTCGCGTCCGCCAAGCGGTTCGCCGCGGGCACGAAGGTCAGCGACCCGCAGTCGGCGCAGCTGGTGACGCTGCTGCGGCTGTTCGTGCAGCAGCAGGTGCAGAGCCCGACCAACGGGTCGCCGGCGAAGGCCAGCGACGCGATCGCCCGGGCCGACGTCGCGCACCTGAAGGGCAACGACCTGAAGGCGGTGAAGCTGCTGCTCCGGGCGCTCTGAGCCCCTGGAGCCCGGTGCTCGCAACGGATCCGGCGGCCCGTCGCACCCTCGTGGTGCGGCGGGCCGCCGTCGTCCTAGGCTGCGAGCATGGACTTCGGTGTGGGGTACTTCGCGACGCACGACGCCCTCGGCCCGGGGGAGGTCGCGGCCCTCGTCGAGCAGCGCGGGCAGGAGTCGATCTTCTTCGCCGAGCACACGCACATCCCCGCCGAGCGGCGCACGCCGTACGACGGCGGCGGCGAGCTGCCGCGCAAGTACCTGCACACCTACGACCTGATGGTCACGATGACCGCGGCGGCGCTGGCCACGAGCCGGCTGCGCATCGGCAGCGGCATCTGCCTCGTCGTGGAGCACGACCCGATCGTGCTGGCCAAGCAGGTGGCCAGCATCGACCACCTCTCCGGCGGCCGGGTCGAGCTCGGCGTCGGCGCGGGCTGGAACCGCGAGGAGATGGAGAACCACGGCACCGACCCGCGCACGCGGATGGCGCTGATGCAGGAGCGCGTCGAGGCGATGCAGCAGATCTGGACCGAGGACGAGGCCAGCTACCACGGCGAGTTCGTCGACTTCGAGCGCATCTGGTCCTGGCCGAAGCCCGCGCAGCAGCCGTTCCCGCCCGTGCTCGTCGGCGGCATGGGACCGACCGTCGAGCAGCGCGTGCTCGCCTACGCCGACGGCTGGTTCCCCAACCACCTGCCCGACGACAGCGTGATCCCGCGCTGGACGGCGCTGCGCGACGGGGCGGACCGGCCGCTGACGCTCTCGGTGCTGAGCGTGCCGGCCGACCCGCGGGTGCTCGAGCAGTACGCCGAGGCCGGCGCGCGCCGGGTCGTGCACTGGCTGCCGTCGTACCCCGCGGGCCCCCTCGAGCGCGCGCTCGACGCGTGGGAGCAGGCGATCGCCGAGCTGCACGGCGAGTAGCCCGGCTCCCGGGTCGCTGCACGGCGAAGCACCGGGACGAGTCGGGCGCGTCGCGCGCGATCGTGGCACGGTGGTGCACATGGGGGCACGGGTGACCGCGGCGCACCGCCGCACCGCCAGGGCGCTGCTCGACGTCGCCGGCACGACGTACGCGCAGGACGCCGGTATCCGGCTGCGCGACACGCCCTCGCCGCTGTTCCGCCTGCTCGTGCTGTCGTCGCTGCTCGCGACCCGCATCAAGGCGTCGATCGCGGTCGACGCGGCCCGCGAGCTGGACGCCGCCGGGTGCACGACACCGCGCCGGATGCACGAGACGAGCTGGCAGCACCGCGTCGACGCCCTGGGCCGCGCGCACTACCGGCGCTACGACGAGAGCACCGCCACCCGGCTCGGGGACGCGGCGGCGCTGCTGCTGTCGGAGCACGGCGGCGACGTGCGCCGGCTGGTGCCGCAGACCGACGCGCGCGAGGCGGCCGAGGCGCTGCAGCAGGTGCCGGGGCTCGGGCCGGTGGGCGCCAGCATCTTCCTCCGCGAGGCGCAGGCCGTGTGGCCGTGGCTGCGGCCGTACACCGACGACAGGGTGTCGAAGGCCGCGCAGCAGCTCGACCTGCCGACGGGTGCCGACGCGCTCGCCGAGCTGGCCGGCACCGACGACCTGTCGCGGCTCACGGCGGCCCTGGTGCGCGCGTCGCTCGACCGCGACGTGCGCCGCAGGATCGCCGAGGAGGTCGGGGCCGGCGACACGATCGACCTGCGGGAGATCAGGGCAGCCGCGCGGCAGCCCCGGTGACCCGGATGCCGCCCGAGCCGGCCGGCACGTCGACGAGCAACCGGCTCGGCCGGCCCATGTCCTCGCCCTGCACCACCAGCACCTGCACCGGCGGGTCGACCAGCTGCAGCTCGCGCAGGTAGCCGCCGAGCGCCGCGGCGGCCGCACCCGTGGCCGGGTCCTCGACGACGCCGCCGGCCGGGAACGGGTTGCGCGACCGGAACACCGTCGCCCCCTCCGCCCAGACCAGCTGCAGCGTCGTCCAGCCCTGCTCGGCCGCCAGCGCCTCGAGCGCCGGGACGTCGTGGTGCAGGTCGGCGAGCCGGGTGCGGGTCGCCGCGACGAGCACCAGGTGGTCGACGCCCGCGCCGGCGACCACCGGCGGGTAGCGGCGGTCGAGGTCGCCGGGCTGCCAGCCGAGCGCGGCCAGCGCCCGCTCGACGATCTCGCGCGTGACCGGTCGCACGACGGGCGGCACGCTGGTCAGCGTGGCGGTCACCTCGCCGCCGGCGTCCTGGGTGTCGACCGGCACCTCGCCCGCCGCCGTCAGCAGCCGCAGGTGACCCGGGCCGTCGCGCTCGGCCAGCGCCACCGCGAGCGCGACGGTCGCGTGCCCGCAGAACGCCACCTCGGCGCGCGGGCTGAAGTAGCGCACCCGCAGCGCGTCGCCGTCGGTCCCGGTCACGAACACGGTCTCGCTGAGACCCACCTCGGCCGCCACCGCCTGCATGGCGGGCGCGTCGAGCCCGGCCGCGTCGAGCACGACGCCGGCCGGGTTGCCGCCCGTCCCCTCGAGCGTGAAGGCGGTGTAGCGGAGCACCTCGCACGACATGTGCCACAGGCTATCGATGCGACCGGGACGGTCGGCGGGAGGCGTGCCGCCGGTCGGTGGCACGATGACGGAGTGCGCGCCGTCCGCTACGACGCCGTCGGGCAGCTGCCCCGGCTGACCGACGTCCCCGAGCCGGTCTGCCCGGACGGCGGCGTCGTCGTCCGCGTCGGCGCGACGGGCGTCTGCCGGTCGGACTGGCACGCCTGGCGCGGCCACGACCCGGTGGCGCTGCCGCACGTGCCAGGCCACGAGCTCGCGGGCACCGTCGCCGAGGTGGGCGCCGGGGTGCGGGGCTGGCGCGTCGGCGACCGGGTGACCGTGCCGTTCGTCTGCGGCTGCGGCGCCTGCCCGACGTGCGCGGCCGGTGACCAGCAGGTCTGCCCGCACCAGACGCAGCCGGGGTTCACCGGCCCGGGCAGCTTCGCCGACCTGGTGGCGCTGCACGCGGCCGACACCAACCTGGTGGGCCTGCCCGACGGGCTCGACGACGTGACGGCCGCCGCGCTCGGGTGCCGGTTCGCGACGGCGTTCCGGGCGCTCACCGCGCACGGCGGTCTGCGGGCGGGTCAGTGGCTCGCGGTGCACGGCTGCGGTGGTGCGGGGCTCAGCGCGGTGATGATCGGCGTCGCCCTGGGGGCGCGCGTGGTCGCGGTCGACGTGTCGCCGGTGGCCCTCGACGCCGCGCACCGGCTGGGCGCCGACGCGCTCGTCGACGCCTCGTCCGGGACGCCGGTCGCGGAGGCGGTGCGCGAGCTGACCGGCGGGGGAGCACACGTGTCGCTCGACTGCGCCGGCCACCCGGACGTCGCCGTGGCCTCGGTGCGCGGGCTGCGCCGCAGAGGCCGGCACGTGCAGGTCGGCCTGCTGCTGGGCGCGCGGTCGACCCCGCCGCTGCCCATGGACCTCGTCGTCGCGCACGAGCTGTCGGTGCACGGCTCGCACGGCATGGCTGCCCACGAGTACCCGGCGATGCTGGCGATGGTCGCCGACGGCCGCCTCGACCCGGCCCGGCTCGTCGGCTCCGTCGTGCCGCTGGGGGAGGCCGGCGCCGCGCTGGCCGCCCTGGACGACGCACCCGCGCACGCCGGCCTGACCGTGGTCGACCTGCGGCTGCCCTGACCGGCCGGGCTACAGCAGCAGCTGCGCCACCGCGTGGATCGCCAGCCCCGCGACCGCACCCACGACGGTGCCGTTCACCCGGATGAACTGCAGGTCGCGGCCCACGTGCAGCTCGATGCGGCGCCCGGCCTCGTCGGCGTCCCACCGCTCGATCGTCTCGGTGATGAGCGCGGTCACCTCGCCGCGCCAGGTGCCGACGGCGTACGACGCCACGCCGGCCGCCCACTGCTCGACCTTGGCGGCCAGCTGCTCGTCGTCGAGCAGCCGCCGACCGAACCCCGACAGGGCCTCGGCGGCCTGCACCCGCAGGGTGCTCCCCGGGTCGCCGACGAGGTCGACCACCAGCCGGCGCCCGGCCGAGAGCAGGTCGCCCAGCGCCGACCGCACGTCGGGGCGCTCGAGCAGCGCCTGCTTGGTGGCTTCGACCCGCTCGATGGTCGCCGGGTCGTCGCGCAGGTCCTCGGCGAGCCGGGCGAGGAACGAGTCGAGCGCGCCCCGCAGCCGGTGGTCGCGGTCGTGCTCCACGTCGCGGCACACCCGCAGCAGCTCGCGGTGCGCCCGCACCGCGATCGCCTCGTCGAGCACCCTCGGCGACCATCCCGGCGCCTGCGCCGCGAGGGTCGCCACCACCAGCTCCTCGTTGGCCTCCAGCCAGCCGCGCAGCTCGCGCGCCGCGACGTCGACCAGGCCGTGGTGGGCCCCGTCGCGCACCACCTGCCCGAGCACCCGGCCCGCGGGCGGCGCGAGCTGCGCCCCGGCCAGCCGGCCGAGCACCGCCTCGCCCAGCACGGAGCGCACGTCCTCGTCGCGCAGCACGCCGATCGCCGCCTGCACGCCGACGGCGGCCTCCGCGGTCACCCGCTGCGCGTGCTCGGGAGCGGAGAGCCAGGCGCCCACCCGGCGCGGCACACCGGCCCGCGCGATGCGGTCGCGCACGACGTCGGGGGCGAGGAAGTGGGTGCCGACGAAGTCGGCCAGGCTCTCGCCGAGCGCCGCCTTGCGCGTCGGCACGAGGGCCGTGTGCGGGATCGGCAACCCGAGCGGGCGCCGGAACAGCGCGGTCACGGCGAACCAGTCGGCCAGGCCGCCGACCATGCCCGCCTCGGCGCCGGCCCGCACGTACCCGGCCCAGCCGCCGACGCCGTGCCGCTGGGCGAGCAGCGCGGCCAGGTCGACCAGGGCGGCCAGCACCAGCAGCGACAGCGCACCGAGCTTGGCCCGCCGCAGCGACCGCAGCCGCTGCGCGTCGGCCGCCGCGGTGACGGGCTCGCTCACCCGCCCACCGCCTCGGCCAGCGCGAGCGCGTCGTACGGCGCGCGCACCTTGACGTCGTTGTCGAAGAACACCAGCGCCGAGCGCGTCTCGAGCGCCGCGCGCACGTACTCGGCCCAGCGCGCGATGGCCGGCGCGTCGTACCCGCTCACGTACAGCTCCTCGTCGCCGTGCAGCCGCAGGTAGGCGTGGTCGGACGTCGCGTCGTCCAGCTCGGGCCAGCGACCGCCGGTGTCGGCGCGCACCAGGGCGACGTCGTGCTCGCGCAGCATGGCGGTGAACGAGGGGTCGGCGAACGACGCGTGCCGCACCTCCATCGCGTGCCGCAGCGGGCGGTCGGCGTCGGTCGTCGTCCACTCGCGGTCGGTCATCCGGTCGTCGTGCTCGAGGGCCAGCGCGGCGGCCGCGGTCGTGGTGTGCGGCAGCATCGCCAGGAAGGACTCGACGCGCTCGGCGTCGAACCGCATCCGCGGCGGCAGCTGCCACAGCATGGGGCCGAGCTTGTCGCCCAGCGCCAGCACCCCGGACGCCAGGAAGTTCGCCAGCGGCACCCGCACGTCGAGCAGCTGCTTCATGTGCGTGATGAACCGCGGACCCTTCACCGAGAACACGAACCCCGGCGGGGTGTCGGCCGCCCACCGCTGCCACGAGTCGCGGTGCTGCAGCGAGTAGAACGAACCGTTGACCTCGATCGCCGACAGCCGGCGCGACGCGTACGCCAGCTCGAGGCGGTGCGGCAGCTTCGGCGGGTAGAACGTGCCGCGCCACGGCGCGTAGGTCCAGCCGCTGATGCCGGACGCGAAGCGGCTCGGTGGCCAGCCCTCGGGGCCGACGCGGGCGCCGTCCAGCACGCGGGGGTCCATGGGCCCATCCTGCTGCACCGGCGGCGCGGCCGCCGTCACCCGTCCGGCCGATCGACGCGGGGCGTCGTCGCGTCGACACACGGTGCATGACGAAGCAGCAGTACCGACTGGTGACGCGCAGCGACTTCGACGGCCTGGTCTGCGCCGTGCTGCTGAAGGCGCTCGGCCTGATCGACGACATCCTGTTCGTGCACCCCAAGGACGTGCAGGACGGCGCGGTCGAGGTGACCTCGCGCGACATCCTCACGAACCTGCCGTACGCCGAGGGCGCGCACGTCGTCTTCGACCACCACCACAGCGAGACGCTGCGCACCGGTGGCACCGCGCCCAACCACGTGATCGACCCCGACGCGCCCTCGGCGGCCCGGGTGGTCTACGACTTCTACGGCGGCGCCGACGCGTTCCCCCAGGTGAGCGACGAGCTCATGCGCGCCGTCGACCAGGCCGACTCGGCGCAGTACGAGCTGGCCGACGTGCTCGACCCGCAGGGCTGGACGCTGCTCAACTTCCTGATGGACAGCCGCACGGGCCTCGGCCGGTTCCGCGACTTCCGCATCTCGAACTACCAGCTGATGATGCAGCTCATCGACACCGTGCTCGAGCACGAGAACGTCGAGTCGATCCTGGCCACCCCGGACGTCGCGGAGCGCGTGGAGCTGTTCCGCGAGCAGAGCGAGCTGTTCGTCGCCCAGCTGCGCCGCTGCAGCACCGTGCGCGGCGACCTCGTCGTCGTCGACCTGCGCACCGAGGACGTCATCCACGCCGGCAACCGGTTCATGGTCTACGCGCTGTTCCCGCAGTGCCGGGTCAGCGTGCACGTCATCTGGGGCAAGCAGCAGCTGAACACCGTGCTGGCCGTCGGCAAGTCGATCCTCGACCGCACCTCGCCGGTCGACGTCGGCGCGCTGATGCTGGAGCACGGCGGCGGCGGGCACCAGGCCGCCGGCACCTGCCAGGTCGAGCACGACCAGGCGGACGCCGTGCTGGCGCTCGTCGCCGACCGCGTCAACGGCGTTGCGGCCCAGCAGGTGGTGTGACGCAGGTCGCACCGATCGCACACACCCCCGCGGGTGGCTCGGGAACACCCGGGCCACCCGCGGTGCTGTACCTGGCGCCGTCCCTGGATGCGAAGGCCGTGACCCGGCCGTGAGACGACGCCCACGAGGCGTGGCAGTTCAGCATGGGTGTTGCGGAGGGTTCGATTCCCCCGACGGCACTGCTCCCGCTACCCGATGCGGACGATCGCCCCCGGTCCGGTCGGGTTGCCCTGGTCGTCGGTCGGCGCCAGCACACCGCCCCACAGCCCGGTCCCGACGCGTGCGGTGATCGAGACGACACCCGGCACCGACGCGTACGGCGTGGACGAGTGGCCGTGGATGCGCGAGACCCGCCCGGCGAACAGCTCGGCGACGTAGATCTCGCCGCGGTGCCCGACCGCCACGTTCGTGGCGCCGAGGAACCCGCCGGCCAGCCACGTGGCCTTCCCGGAGTGCGGGTGCACCGAGTAGACCGACCCGCGGGCCCCGAGGCTCGGGTCCTCCGGACCACCCGGCAGGAGCGACACGATGAGCCGCCCGCCCCGCCACTCGACGTCCGTGGGCACCGGCTCGAAGTTGTAGACCGCACCGATCACGCAGTCGGGCAGCCCGAGCGCCGCCGCGGCCGAGGCCGTGATGGTGGAGGGCTGGCGCGGCAGCACGGTCAGCAGCGACACCTTGCCGGTGCTGCTGACCCGCAGCAGGTCGTTGCCGCCGGCGTCCGCCACGATCCAGCCGCTGCCGTCCGCGGCGACCGCGTAGGCGTGGCTGTCGACGCCGCCCGTCGGGCTCGCGCCGCCGAGCGGCTCGAACGCCGCCTTCTGGCAGTCCGTCGGGTCGTCGATGCCGTACTGCACACCGGCGTCCGGGTTCTTCGCGGCCTCGAAGGCGCCGAGGTCGGCCTTCACGGTCGTGCGGCCGGTCTTGATGACGAGCTCGCTCTTGCCGGTGGCGTAGTTCAGCTGCGTGTGCGCGAACGTGGTGTGGCTCGCGTTCCAGGCGACGCCCGCGACCTCGCCGGGCTGCGGGCCCTTCGAGATGGCGTGCAGCGCGCCCTTGCCGTCGACGCGCGACACCGTCGAGGTGCCGCCGTCGGCGACGTAGAGCCGGCCGGCCGAGACGGCGAGCTGGAACGGGGCGAACACGTCGGACGTGAGCGGGGTGACGGCTGGTGCCGCGGCCTCGCGGTGCCTGGCGGCGGCGGTCGCGCTCGTGGGGGAGAGGGTGAAGGCGGCGGTCGCGGTGAGCGCTGCGGCGACGGCGACCCTGGTGGGTGTGCGCATGCGTGACTCCTCGATGGGCACGGTCGCCTCGGTCGTCGGCGACCGCGGCCGAGCATCGCAGCGCGGTCACCGGCTGGGAAGGAAATCCGCGGACCGTGACCGCCCGCGCCCTCTCGGTCGCGCAGGGTGCAGGATCATTGCGGCGCAACCGGTCTCGACGCGGCGCGAGGTGCGATCGGTGCAGACGGCGCGGAGGGGACGGATCGGACCCGCCGCCCCTCGCGCCGGCCCGTCGAAGTCGTGCCCCCGGGGTCCTTGACACGTATTTGTAAGGCCGCTCTACTAACAAACATGACGGTGACGACGCGGCCACCAGCCGGGGCGACGAGCCGCACCCTGCGGCCCACGGCCAAGGTGCTGCCCGAGCACGCGCGGCGGCACAACCGGTCGCTCGTGCTGCAGAGTCTGCTGCAGCAGGGGCCGGCGTCGCGCGCCGACCTCGCCCGAGAGACCGGGCTGACCCGCGTGACGGTGTCCGACCTGGTCGCCGATCTGATGGGCGAGGAGCTCGTCGAGGAGCTGGGGGTGCGCCCCGGGAGCCGGGTCGGCAAGCCCGCCACGCTCGTCGGCCTGCGGGCGGACGGCGCGCTCATCGTGTCGCTGGACCTGTCCGACGAGCAGCGGCTGGCCGGGGCGCTGCTCGACCTCACCGGCCAGGTGGTGCTGCGCCGCACCTCCACGCTGCGCGGTCGCACCGGCGAGTCCGCCGTCGGCGCCGTCGTGGCGATGGCGCGCACCCTGGTCGAGCAGGCCACCCGCCCGGTGCTCGGTGTCGGGATCGGCACGCCCGGTGTGGTCGACGGCGACGGCGTGGTGGTGCTCGCACCGAACCTCGGCTGGGAGCGCGAGCCGCTGGCCCAGCGCGTCGGCGAGGCGCTCGACCTGCCCGTGCACGTGGCGAACGACGCCAACGCCGCGGCGCTGGCCGAGCACACCTTCGGCGGTGCGAGCGGCAGCGGCCTCATCCTCATCGCCGTCGGCAAGGGCGTCGGCTCGGGACTGCTGCTCGACGGCGCGCTGCTGCGCGGCCACCACCACGCCGCCGGCGAGCTCGGGCACGTCGTCGTCGACGAGCGCGGCGACGGCTGCGCCTGCGGTCGCCGGGGCTGTCTCGAGACGGTGCTCGCCGCACCCGCGCTGCGGGCGGCGATCGACGGGCTCGACGACGCCGGACGCCGGGCGGCGCTGGCCAAGGTGGGTCGCCGGCTCGGCTCGGCGCTCGCCCCGGTCGTCAGCGTGCTCGACCTGCGCGAGATCCGGCTCTCCGGCCCGGCCGACCTGCTCGACGGTGCGCTGCTCGAGGGCACCGCCTCGGTGCTGCGCCGCCGCACGATGGCCGTCGTCGGCGAGGACCTCGACCTGCGCATGGCGAGCCTCGGTGCCGACGTCGTCCTCGCCGGCGCCGCCGTGCTCGTGCTCTCCGGCCAGCTCGGCGTCTCCTGACCTCTCACCGCGTCCCACCCGTCCGACCCGTCCCACCAGACCCGCCACAGCGCACCACCACTCCAGGAGGAACCCCGTGAAGATCATCCGGCTCGCAGCCGTGGGCGTCGTGGCGGCACTCGCCCTCACCGCCTGCGGCAACGACAGCAGCGACAAGGGCTCCGGCGACGCCGCGGCCGGCGGCAAGACGAAGGTGCGGCTCTGGCTGAACGGCACCGACACCCCGGAGCCGGTGCGGCAGTATGCGATCGCCGAGTTCGCCAAGCAGCACCCCGACGCCCAGCTCGTCATCGAGCAGCAGGTGTGGGACGGCCTGGTCGACAAGCTGACGACGTCGCTGTCCGGCAGCGACAGCCCGGACGTCGTCGAGGTCGGCAACACGCAGGCCGTGGCCTTCAGCTCGGCCGGTGCCTTCCAGGACATCACCGCCAAGAAGGCGGACCTCGGTGGCGACGACCTGCTCAAGGGCTTCGTCGACGCCGGCAGCTACGACGGCAAGCTGTACGCCGCGCCGTACTACGCCGGGGCCCGACTGGTGTTCTACCGCAAGGACCTGCTGAAGAAGAACAGCATCGCGGTGCCCACGACGATGGCGGAGTACGTCGCGGCCGGCGAGAAGCTGAAGAAGGCCGGCGGCAAGGACTTCAGCGGCATCTGGTGGCCCGGGCAGGACTGGCGCAACGGCCTGCCGTACATCTGGGCCGAGGGCGGCGACCTGGCCACCCAGCAGAACGGCAAGTGGGCCGGCTCGCTGTCGACGCCGCAGTCGGTCGAGGGCCTGAAGCTGGTGCAGCAGGTCATGGCGAACGCGTCCGGTGCCGCGAAGGACGGCAACGAGACCGACCCGCAGGTGCCGTACTGCGCCGGCAAGATCGGCATGCTGTCGGCGCCCGGCTGGGTGAGCGGCTCGATCACCGCGCCGAAGGCCGACGGCGGCTGCCCCGACTCCAAGAAGGACCTCGGTGTGTTCGCCCTGCCGGGTGACACCGCCGGCACGACCGCCCCGGTCTTCCTCGGCGGCTCGAACGTCGCCATCGCCGCGAAGTCGAAGCACCCCGACCTGGCGTACGACGCCCTGAAGATCCTGCTGTCGGACGGCTACCAGACCAAGATGGCCGAGGCCGGGCTCATCCCCGCCAAGACGTCGCTGGTCACCGCGCTCGGCACCGACGACCTGGCCAAGGCCACGGCGCAGTCGGCGACGAACACCCGCTCGACCCCTGCCGCGCCGGGGTGGGCGAACGTCGAGTCCGACAAGATCATGGAGGACCTGTTCGTCCAGATCGCCAAGGGCGGCGACGTCGCGAAGCTCGCGGCCGCGGCCGACCAGAAGATCACCGCGGCACTGAACCGCTAGTCCCGCAGGCCTTCTGTCGCACGACCCGCGGGGTGCGTCCCACCGGCGCACCCCGCGGGCCCCGCCACCACCCACCGCCACCCGACGACCGAGACGACTGGAGCAGCGCCGATGGCCGTCCTCGAGCGCGCGATCGACCCCGCGGGCCGCTCCCGCCGGGTGCGGGTCGCGCCGCGCCGCCGCACCGCGCTGCCACTGGCGCTGCTCGCGCCCTCCGTCGCGGTGCTGCTCGTGCTCACCGGCTGGCCGCTCGTCAAGCTGCTCGTCACCTCGACGCAGCACTACGGGCGGGCCCAGGTCTTCGGTGCCCCACCGGAGTTCGTCGGCCTGGAGAACTACCGCGCGGTGCTCGGCGACACCGCGTTCTGGCAGGTGCTGCTGCGCAGCGCGCTGTTCTGCGCCGCCTGCGTGGTGCTCACCATGACCCTCGGCACGCTCATCGCGCTCATGATGGGTCGGTTGTCCAAGGGGATGCGTCTGGCGGTCAGCGTCGGCCTGCTGCTCGCCTGGGCGATGCCGGCGCTGACGTCGATCGTGATCTGGGGCTGGATGTTCGACAGCCAGTACGGCGTCGTGAACTTCCTGCTCGGCCGGCTGGGGATCGACGCCCAGGGCCACTCGTGGCTGATCAGCCCGCTGTCGTTCTTCGCCGTCGCCGCGCTGGTGATCGTCTGGCAGTCGGTGCCGTTCGTCGCCTTCACCGTGTACGCGGCGCTGACCCAGGTGCCGGACGAGGTCGACGAGGCGGCGCAGCTCGACGGCGCGAGCGCGGCCCAGCGGTTCCGCCACATCACCCTCGCCTACCTGCGCCCGGTGCTGCGCATCGTGACGGTGCTGCAGGTCATCTGGGACCTGCGCGTCTTCACCCAGATCTTCGCCCTGCAGGACGCGGGCGGCATCACCTCGCGCACCAGCACGCTCGGTGTGTACGTCTACCAGGTGGGTGTCGCCCAGGGCCGGTTCGACGTCGGCAGCGCGATCGCCGTCGTGATGGTCGTGATCATGCTCGTGGCCTCGGCGGCGTACGTCCGCCAGACCCTCCGGGAGGAGCAGCCGTGACGACAGCCGTCGAGCCACCGCTCGGGGCGGTCGCCGCCGGACCGGGCGCCGCGGTCGGTGCCGCCGTGCGCCCCGTCGGCCGCACCGCCGTCCGCCGTCCGCGCCGCCGCAGCCGGCGGTTCGGCCTGAACGCGTGCGCCGTGCTCGTGGTGCTCGCGTCGGTGTTCCCGGTCTACTGGATGGTCAGCACGTCGTTCCTGACGAACGACCGCATCCGCAGCGCCGAGCCGACGTTCGCGCCGACCAGCCCCACGCTGCGCAACTACGACCGCGTGCTGTTCGGCGAGAGCCAGCTGCCGTTCCTCGACGCGCTGCGCAACAGCCTCGCCGTGACCCTGCTCTGCGTCGCCGCGGCGCTGCTGCTGGCCCTGCTCGCGGCGGTCGCCCTCTCGCGCTTCGCCTTCCGCGGCAGGCGGGGGTTCGTCGTCGTGCTGCTGGTGGTGCAGATGCTGCCGGGCGAGGCGATGATCCTGTCGATCTACCGGCTGATGGACGGCTGGCACCTCACGAACTCCGTGCTGGGACTGGGGCTGGTCTACCTGGCCACGGTGCTGCCCTTCACGATCTGGACGCTGCGCGGCTTCGTCACCGGCATCCCGCAGGAGCTCGAGGAGGCCGCGATGGTCGACGGCTGCAGCCGGGTGCGGGCCTTCCGGTCGGTCACCCTGCCGCTGCTGTGGCCGGGACTGGTGGCGACCGGCGTCTTCGCGTTCATCCAGGCCTGGAACGAGTTCGTGACGGCGCTGGTGCTGATGAACCGTCCGGAGCACCTCACGCTGCCGGTGTGGCTCCGGTCGTTCAAGCAGGTGCACGCCGGCACCGACTGGGGCGCGATCATGGCCGGGTCGACGCTGATGACCATCCCGGTCATCGTGCTGTTCCTGCTGGTGCAGGGCCGGATGACGGCGGGCCTGGTGTCCGGCGCGGTGAAGGGCTGACGACGGTGCCCCAGCACGACCCCGCGGTGCGCCGCGCCGCCACGCGCGTGGTGATGGCCGCCTTCCGCGGTCCCGACCTGCCGCCCTGGGCCGAGCGGCTGCTCGGCGAGGGCCTCGGCTCGGTGTGCCTGTTCGGGTCGAACGTCGTCGACCACGAGCAGGTCGCGGCGCTCTCGGCGCGGGTGCACGCCGCCGGCGACCGGGTGCTCGTCACGTCCGACGAGGAGGGCGGCGACGTCACCCGCCTGCACATGCGGCTCGGCAGCCCGGCACCCGGCAGCGCCGCGCTCGGTGCCGCCGACGACCTCGCGCTCACCCGCGCGGTGCACCTCGACGTCGGGCACGAGCTGGCGTCGGTCGGCGTCGACCTCGACCTCGCGCCGGTCGCCGACGTGAACAGCAACCCGCGCAACCCGGTGATCGGCGTCCGCAGCCTCGGCGCCGACCCCGAGCTGGTCTCGCGGCACGTGGCCGCCGCCGTGCAGGGCCTGCAGGCCGCCGGGGTCGGCGCCTGCGTGAAGCACTTCCCGGGGCACGGCGACACCGCCCAGGACTCGCACCTCGACCTGCCCGTGGTCGACGCGCCGCTCGAGGTGCTGCGCGCCCGCGAGCTGGCGCCGTTCGGGGCCGCCGTGCAGGCGGGCGCGCTCGCCGTGATGACCTCGCACGTGCTGCTGCCCGCGCTCGACCCGCTGCTGCCGGCGACCCTGAGCCCGACCGTCCTGGGCCTGCTGCGGGCCGACCCGGGGGAGGGCGGGCTGGGCTTCGACGGCCTGCTGGTCAGCGACGCCATCGACATGCGCGGGGCCAGCGGCGGCCGGGGCGAGCCCGCGGCGGCCGTGCTCGCCGTCGCGGCCGGCGTCGACCTGCTGTGCCTCGGCGCCGACAAGGACGAGCAGGTGCACCTCGACGTCGTCGCGGCGCTGGAGGCCGCCGTGCACGACGGCAGCCTCCCCGCCGAGCGGCTGCTCGACGCCGCCCGGCGGGTCGACGTCGCGGCCGACGAGGTGGCCAGGCTGCGCCGCGCCGCCGAGCCCCCGAGCGCCGACACCACGTCGTCCGCGCGCGCCGCCGCGGCGGCCGTGCGGGTCCAGGGCGACCTGCCCGACCTCGCCGGCGCCCTCGTCGTGCGGGTGCGCACCGGCACGAACGTCGCCGTCGGCGAGGTGCCGTGGGGACTGCCCGACCCCTCGGCGCTGCCCGACGTGCTGCGGCTCGACGTCGACGAGCGCACGGACGCCGACCAGGTGCTGGCCGCCGCAGGGGGACGCCCGCTGGTGGTGCTGGTGCGCGAGCAGCACCGCCACGCGTGGGTGGGGGCGCTCCTCGACCGGCTCGCCGCTGCGCGTCCCGACCTGGTGGCCGTCGAGATGGGCTGGCCCGGGCCGGACGTCGTGCCGGGGGGTGCCGTGGTGCACACCTTCGGCGCCTCGCGGGCGAACGCCGGCGCGCTCGACGCCGTCCTGTCCGGCGGGTCGCGCAGGGTGCGCCCGTGAGCACCGACGTCCCCGCGCGGCCAGGCCCGGTGCTCGGCCACGGACCCGACCCCGCCGGGGTCCCGTGGCGGGCCGGGCTCGACGTCGGCGGGTCGAAGGTGCTGGGCATGGTGCTCGACGACGCCGACCGCGAGCTGGGCTCCGTGCGGCTGCCGACCGAGGCCGGCCCGGCCGGGGTGCTGCGCAGCGCCG
>NZ_BAAHBM010000043.1:0-28699 GCF_054776675.1 Angustibacter aerolatus | reverse complement strand
GCCACAGGGCGCGGTGACCGCCGTCGACGGGCTCGCCGCCGCCGCCGCGGCCCGGCTGCTGGACGACCTGGTCGCGGCCGTCCCCGCCGACGTCGCCGCACGCTTCCTCGCCGAGGCGCCGGCGGCGGCGCACCCGCGGCGCCGGGTCGGCGACCTGCTGCACGACCCCGCCCACCACGGCACCGCGCTGTTCGACGGCGTCGGCACCGACCTGGTGGCGGACGCCGCGCGCTTCGACCACAGCATCGCCCGGGTGGTGCTGCGCTTCGAGCCCGACGGCCCCGCCGTGCTCGACGGCCTGCCGCCCGCCCCCGCGACGCTGCGGACGACGGTCACCGGCGCCAGCCTGTCGGGCACCTCGCACCTCGGCCGGGCCACCACCGAGGTGTCGCTGCTGCCCCAGGTGACCGTCGCCCCCGGCTCGACCGGTCCGGCCAGCCAGTTCGCCGGCACGCAGGCGGGCGGCGACCCCGGCGTGCACGCCGGCGCCCTGAGCGGTCAGCTCGTCTCGGCCGGCACCCACGAGCACTCGACGAGCGGCGCGTCGGGCTTCAGCCGGACCGTGCGGCACGAGTCATCGGGCGTGCGCGCGGCCTGGACCTGGCGCGGGCGCCTGTGGCTGCACCTCGACGCGGTGCACCGGCACGAGCGGCTGCGCGTCTCGGTGCCCGCCGCGCACCCGGTCACCGTGCGCGCCGAGTCGGACGCCGAGGGCCTGCCGAGCGTGCACCTGCCCCGGGCAGCGCCGAGCTGGGGCACCACGGCGCCCGACGAGGCGACCGAGGGCGCACCCTGGCCGCACGGCACCGCGTCGCCCGAGCCGGTGGCCGGCCGGGGTGCGCTGCGCGAGGCGCTGCGGGCCGCCGTCCGCGCCGTGGTGCCCGACCACGTCACCACCCTGCTGGACGCCGACCGCCGGGTCGACGACGTGACGTCGTCCGCCGCCGTGCACAGCCTGCTGCGCGCCCAGGTGCAGCAGCCGGTCGAGCTGCTGCGGCACGTGACGGTCGAGGCGACCCTGCACCGACCGGTCGTGCGCGGCACCACCGGCGCGGCCACCACGGTGGTCGACGACCCGGTCGCCGAGCTGCTCGACCCGCCGCCGCACGTCGAGGGCGACGAGCGGGTCATCCGGTCGCAGCAGGCCGGGACGGGCGCGGCCGGCGTGCCCGTGGCGTCGACCGGTGCGGTCTCGCTGAGCGCCTCGCTGCCGGTGCCCGTCTACCAGCCGGCGAAGGTGGTGGCCACGCAGCTGAGCGGGTGGAGCACCGGCAGCTCGCGCGTGCGGCACCACGGGCCACACGTCCGCATCGGGTACGACCTGGCGTGGCGGGTGCGGGCCGGCGGCCGCACCTGGCGGGTCGACGTGCCCGGCGGCGTGACCCTGCGGGTGCCCCGCTCGGCCCTGCCGCACCTGGGGCTGCCCGACGGCGTGCCGCCGCTCGTCGTGCCGCCGGGTGCCGAGCAGCCCGCTGCCGACGCGACCGCCCTGCGCGACGCCGCCACCCTGCTGCACCAGCTGCGCGAGGACCGCGTGGTGCTCGCCCACGAGGGGGCTGCGCCGTCGTCCCAGCAGCAGCTCGGCCAGCTGCTCGACCACCAGGAGGCCGTCGTCGCCACCGTCGCCGCCCGCTGGGAGCGCGCCAAGCAGACCGCCGACGCCGCGCTGCGACCACCCGCGCAGGCGCGGCGGTTCGTCGAGCCCAGATCGCTCGCCGCCGAGGGAGCCCCCGGCGGCGCGGACTCCTCGATCGGGCCGGGCCGGACCGGCATCGAGACCGCACCACCGCCGTCCCGGTCGCTCGCGGCCTGGGGTCAGACAGAGGCCGAGGACGCGGCGGACGCGGCGGACGCCGGCGGCCTGCCGGGGCGGTTGGCGGCACACGGCCTCTGCGACCTGCCGCTCGCGACGGCGGACCTCGCGCGGCTGCGGGCCCTCGCACCGCAGGCCGACGGGTCGGCGTCCGTGCTGGTGGTCAGCAGCCGCAGCGGTCGCGTCGAGCGGCGGCTGGAGGTGACGACCTGGCGAGGCGACGACGGGCGGGCGCACGTGCTGGCCGAGCGCCGCGACGTCGTGCACGTGCCGGCCGGCGAGCAACCCGGCGTCCGCCGCACCTGGCTGCCCGACGCACCGCCCCGGCGTCGGGTGCGGCTGGTCGACGCGGTCAATCCCGCCGCGCCGCCAGCGCCCGGGTGAGGCGGGTGACGAGGTCGAGCGGCGGGTCGTCGTACCCGAAGCGCGCGGTGCCGCGCCCGGCCAGGTACGGCGCGAGCTCGGGCAGGTCGGGCACCGGGTAGACGCCGAGGTGCTGCTTCCAGGCGCCGAGGTGCACCAGGCGCACGCCGTCCAGCGTCACGGTGGGCATCTGGTAGCTGATGGTCTCGCCGCTGCCGGGCACCGCGTCGCGCATCGTCTGCCACACACGGCGCGCCGTCGGCTGGGTGTCGGCGGGCAGCGCGGCGAGGTAGGCCTCGACGCGCGGGTCGCCCGCAGCGCGCTGCTGCTTCAGCCGTCGCCAGCCGCCGGCCCGGTTGTCGGCCACGAGCTGCCGCAGCAGGTCGCCCAGCGCGGCCGACGGCACCGGCTCGCCGCGCCGGATCGCGACGGTGCGCGCCGTGCTGTTGCCGTGGCCGCCGGTGACGACGCCGTGCGGGTCGGGCACCAGGCCGCCGTCGTACACGAAGACGTTCACGTGGTCCTTCGCGGCGAGCAGCGCGCACACGTTGCCCTGCAACGTGAAGTACGGCTGCGTCGTCCGCTTGATCGTCTCGACGATCTCGGGGTCGACGGCGTGCACGACCGCCCGCACCTCGCGACAGATCGCCGCCTGCCAGTCCGGCAGCGCCTCGATCCAGGCGTCCACCCTCGGGTCGACGGTCACCACGGCGAGCCTCCCTCCGACGTCCTGCAGGGTGGACGGCGCCGCCGGCCCGGACTCATCGCGGTTCGGCGTGCGGCACCATGCGCCCATGGAGCCGCGCACGTTCCGCGCCCGCATCTGGCCGTGGGAGGCCCAGAGCGGCTGGGCCTTCGTCTCGCTGCCCGACGACCTGTCGGACGAGATCGCCGAGGCCGCCGTCCCCGCCCGCGGCTTCGGCGCCGTCCCCGTCGAGGTGCGCGCCGGCACCACCGTCTGGCGCACGTCGGTGTTCCCCGACAAGGGCCGCGGCTGCTACGTGCTGCCCCTGAAGCAGGCGGTGCGCCGAGCCCGCGGCGTCGACGTCGGCGACGACATCACCCTCGACCTCGGGGTGCTCTAGGCCTGCTGCCGGCTCCAGTCGGGCTTGCCGCCCGCAGCGGTCGAGGTGATCTCGGGCCCGACCAGCAGGAAGCGCGCCTCCTCGTCGGCGACCGGGCAGTGCTCGACGCCGCGCGGCACCACGAACAGGTCGCCCGGCTCGAGGTGCACGTCGCCCGATCGCAGCTGCACCGTCAGCCGCCCGTGCAGCAGCACGAACGTCTCGTCCTGGTCGTCGTGGCTGTGCCAGTTCGTCGACCCGATCCCCTTGGCCACCTTGAACAGGTTGCCGTTCGCCGACCCGACCACCCGCTGCGACCAGTACTCGTCGAGCCCGCCGGCCACCGCGTCGAGGGCCACCTTCTGCTGCACGTCGCTCATGGCCCCAGCCTGGTCGAGCCCACCGTCGACGTCGTCGTCCACAGGCGCCAACGAGCCGCGACATCCTGCCAGCCGCCGACACTAGGTTGCCGGGCGTGGATGATCCTCTCGTCGCCCGCGCCCGCGCCATCGCCCGACGGGCCCACGACGGCCAGACGGACAAGGCCGGTCGGCCGTACGCGACCCACCCCGAACGGGTCGCGGCGCGGCTCGACGACCCCGGCGACCAGGTGGTCGCGCTGCTGCACGACGTGCTCGAGGACCGCGCCGGCTGGGACGCCGCCCGGCTGGTCGCCGCCGGCATCCCCGGGCACCTCGTCACCGACGTCGTCGCGCTCACCCACCACCCGTACGAACCGCGCACCCGGTACGTCGACCGCATCCGTGCCGCCGGGCCGCGCGCCGTCCGGGTGAAGCGCGCCGACATCGCCGACAACAGCGACCCCGCGCGCCTGGCCGCACTCGACGAGACGACGCAGGACCGACTGCGCCGCAAGTACGCCCGCGACCTGGCCCGCCTCGACGCTCCGGCGACGGAGCCCGGCTCGGCGTGATCCGCTCGGCGTGCTCTGGGAACCGCGCGCTACGAGGCGGCCATGTCGACGAAGCGGGAGTAGTGGCCCTGGAAGGCGACGACGATGGTGTCGGTGGGGCCGTTGCGGTGCTTGGCGACGATGAAGTCGGCCTCGCCGGCGCGCGGGGACTCCTTCTCGTAGGCGTCCTCGCGGTGCAGCAGGATCACCATGTCGGCGTCCTGCTCGATCGAGCCCGACTCGCGCAGGTCGCTCATCTGGGGGCGCTTGTCGGTGCGCTGCTCGGAGCCGCGGTTGAGCTGCGAGATGGCGATGACCGGCACCTCGAGCTCCTTGGCGAGCAGCTTGATCGCGCGGCTGAACTCGGCGACCTCCTGCTGGCGCGACTCGACCTTCTTGCCGCTCGACATGAGCTGGAGGTAGTCGATGACGACGAGCTTGAGGTCGTGGCGCTGCTTGAGGCGGCGGCACTTGGCGCGGATCTCCATCAGCGACATGTTCGGGCTGTCGTCGATGAACAGCGGCGCGTCGCTGAGCTCGCCCATGGTGCGGGCGAGCTTCGTCCAGTCGGACTCCTCGAGCTTGCCCTGCCGCAGCTTCTGCAGCGGGATGCGGGCCTCGGCGCTCAGCATGCGCATGGTGATCTCGGTGCGGCTCATCTCGAGGCTGAAGATGACCGAGGCGAGGCCGTTGCGGATCGAGCACGAGCGCGCGATGTCGAGGCCCATCGTCGACTTGCCGATCGCGGGGCGGGCGGCGAGCACGATCATCTGGCCCGCGTGCAGGCCGTTCGTGAGCCGGTCGAGGTCGGAGAAGCCCGTGGGGACGCCGACCATGCCCTCGCCGCGGTGCCCGGCGGCCTCGATCTCGTCGACCGTGGGCTCGATGATCTGGCCGATCGGCAGGTAGTCCTCGCTGCTGCGGCGCTCGGTGACCGCGTAGACCTCGGCCTGGGCGGCGTTCACCAGGTCGTCGACGTCGCCGCCGGTCGTGGCGTACCCGAGCTGCACGATCTTCGTCCCGGCCTCGACCAGCCGCCGGAGCACGGCCCGCTCGCGGACGATGCGCGCGTAGTACCCGGCGTTGGCGGCGGTCGGCACCGAGGAGATGAGCGTGTGCAGGTACGGCGCGCCGCCGACCCGGCCGAGGTCGCCGCGCTTGGTGAGGTGGTCGGAGACGGTGACCGCGTCGGCCGGCTCGCCCCGGCCGTAGAGGTCGGTGATCGCCTCGAAGACCAGCTCGTGCGCCGGACGGTAGAAGTCGTTGGCCCGCACGACCTCGACGACGTCGGCGATCGCGTCCTTGCTGAGCATCATGCCGCCGAGGACGGACTGCTCGGCGGCGACGTCCTGCGGCGGGGTGCGGTCGAACGACTCGCCCGGCCCGTCCGGCGCCCGGTCGTACGTCGGCGCCCCCGCGTCGGTCATCGTCACAGCCGGCCCACCCCTCGCCTCAGTCGTCCCACCAGCACCACGAGCCAGTGCAGCACCCGCCACCGACAACGCCGGCGGCGGCCGGTGTGCAAGGGTGCTCCGGCACGCTACGACGCCGGCCGGGCGAGCCCCAAACGCGCCTGTTGACGGCCCTGTGCACCACGTGTGGACAGGTGCCCCGAACCGGTGGACGACGCCTGTGCACAGCTGTGGACAAGTCTGGGGATCACGGGCTGGCAACGCTGTGACCTGCACGGACGTCGTCCACGCGGTGTGGACGACAGAAACTTCTGGATGGAGGCGCGGTGACCGGGCGGCCACGCGCGAGCGGCCACGAGGTGGCGCGGCTGGCCCTGCCGGCGCTGGTCGCCCTGGTGGCCGAGCCGCTGTTCCTGCTGGCCGACGCCGCCGTGGTCGGCCACCTCGGCACCGTGCCGCTCGCCGCGCTCGGCGTCGCGTCGGCCGCGCTGTCGAGCGCGGCCGGCGTGCTGGTCTTCCTCGCCTACGGCACGACCGGCTCGGTGGCGCGCCGGCTCGGCGCCGGCCGGGTGCGCGAGGCGGTGGCCAGCGGGCTCGACGGCGTGTGGCTGGCGGTCGTGCTCGGGGTGGCGGTCGGCGCGGGACTCCTGGTCACGGCCCTGCCGGTCGCCGGGGCGTTCGGAGCCGGCGGTGCGGTGACGGCCGACGCCGTCACCTACCTGCGGGTCAGTGCCGCCGGCCTGCCGGGGATGCTGGTGACGATGGCCGCGACCGGCGTGCTGCGCGGTCTGCAGGACACCCGCACGCCGCTGCTGGTGGCCCTCGTCGGCTTCACCGCGAACGTCGCGCTGAACGTCGTGCTGGTCTACCCCGGCGGCCTCGGCATCGCCGGCTCGGCGCTCGGCACCGTGATCGCGCAGACCGGCCTGGGCGTCGCGCTGGTCGTCGTCGTGCTGCGCCGCGCCGGTCGGGTGCCGCTGCGCCCGCACCCGTGGCGGGTGCTGGTGGCGGCCCGCGACGGGCTGCCGCTGTTCGTCCGCAGCGTGCTGCTGCGCGCGGTGCTGCTCGTGACCACCTGGGTGGCGGCGTCCGGCGACCCCGTGACCCTGGCGGCCTACCAGGTGTCGGCGACGGTCTGGACCTTCGGCGGCTTCGCCCTCGACGCCCTGGCCGTCGCGGCCCAGGCGCTCACCGGTCGGGCGCTCGGGGCCGGCGACGTCGCGGCCGCCCGGTCGCTCACCGCGCTGGTGCTGCGCTGGGGCACCCTGGCGGGGGCGGCCCTGGGTGCCCTGGTGCTCGCGCTGCACGGCGTGCTGCCGGTGCTCTTCACCGCCGACCCGGCCGTGCGCGCGGCGCTGTCGGCGGCGCTGGTCGTGCTCGCGCTGCAGCTGCCGCTCATGGGGTGGGTCGGCGTGCTCGACGGCGTGCTCATCGGCGCCGGCGACGGCCGGTGGCTCGCCGGCGCGCACGCGGTGCTGCTGCTCGCGTACCTGCCGGTGGCGCTGCTCGTGCGGCAGGGCGACGTCAGCGCGGGCGGCCTGTGGTGGGGCTTCGCGGTGTTCATGGCGCTGCGCGCGCTGCTGCTCGGCGCCAGGGCCCGCGGCGACCGCTGGCTCGTCACCGGCGCCACCCACCCCTGACCGGCCCGACCCCTACCTGCCGGCGGGGGGACGGCGACGGGCCCGCACCCCGGGCAGGGGTACGGGCCCGTCAGGACCTGCGTGCGGTCAGCCCGCGACGACCTCGAGGGTGAGCTTCGCCGACACCTCGGGGTGCAGGCGGACGCTCACGTCGTGGCGGCCGACGGCCTTGATCGGCTGGCCGAGCTCGATCTTGCGACGGTCGAGCTCGGGGCCGCCGCTGCTCGAGACGGCCTCGGCGACGTCCGCCGTGGTGATCGCACCGAACAGGCGACCGCCCGCACCCGCGTGCGCGGTGAGCGTGACGGCGCCCTGCTCGAGACGGGCCTTGAGGGTCTGGGCCTGCTCGACCGAGGCGACCTCGCGGGTGGAGCGTGCCTTGCGGATCGCGTCGACCTGCTTCTGGCCGCCCTTGGTCCACGGCGTGGCCAGCGAGCGGGGCAGCAGGAAGTTGCGGCCGTAGCCGTCCTTCACCACGACCACGTCGCCGGGCGCACCGAGGCCCGTGACCTCCTGCGTGAGGATGAGCTTCATGTTCGTCTCCCCCCGTGTCAGCGCGTGGCGCTGGAGTAGGGCAGCAGCGCCATCTCGCGAGCGTTCTTGATCGCGCTGGCGAGCTGTCGCTGCTGCTGGACGGTGACGCCCGTGACCCGGCGCGCGCGGATCTTGCCGCGGTCGGAGACGAACTTGCGCAGGAGCGCGGTGTCCTTGTAGTCGATGTACTCGACCTTCGCCGCCTTCAGCGGGTTGGCCTTCTTCTTGGGCTTGCGCACAACTGGCTTCGCCATCGTGGAGCTCCCCTCTCAGTGGAGCCCGGCCCGCGTGCGGACGGACCGGGATGGTCGGGACGAATGTGTCTGGTCTGCTGGAACTGGGTGACGCCTAGAACGGCGGGTCGTCGTACGACCCACCCTGGCCGCCGCCACCACCGAAGCCGCCGCCACCGCCACCGCGGTTGCCGCCGCCACCGCTGGGACCGGTCGCCCACGGGTCGTCAGCCGGCTGGCCGCCGCCCTGCGAGCCGCCGCCACCGAAGCCGCCGCCACCGCCGGAGTTGCCCCCGCCGCCGTTGCCACCGCCGAAACCACCGCCGCCGCCACCGCGCTGGGCGCGCGTGACCTTGGCCGTGGCCCGTCGCAGCGACGGGCCGATCTCGTCGATCTGCATCTCCATGACGGTGCGCTTCTCGCCCTCCTTCGTGTCGAAGGTGCGCGACTGCAGCCGTCCCTGGGCGATGACCGCGGTGCCGCGGGTGAGCGACTCGGCCACGTTCTCGGCCGCCTCGCGCCACACGGAGCACCGCATGAACAGCGTCTCGCCGTCCTTCCACTCGTTCGACTGGCGGTCGAACGTGCGGGGGGTGGAGGCGATGGTGAAGTTCGCGACCGCCGCGCCGGACGGCGTGAACCGCAGCTCGGGGTCGTTCGTGAGGTTGCCGACGATCGTGATGATCGTGTCGCCGGCCACGGTCAGCGGACCTCGGGCCGGATGAGCTTGGTGCGCATGACGGACTCGTTGAGCCCGAGCTGGCGGTCCAGCTCCTGCGCGACCGCGGGCTCGGCGGTCATGTCGACCACCGCGTAGATGCCCTCGGACTTCTTGTTGATGTCGTACGCCAGGCGGCGACGACCCCAGACGTCGACCTTCTCGACGCTGCCGCCGCCCTTGCGGACGACGTTCAGGAACTTGTCGAGGCTCGGGGCGACGGTGCGCTCCTCGAGATCGGGGTCGAGGATCACCATGAGCTCGTAGTGACGCATGCGGGAACCCACCTCCTCTGGACTCAGCGGCCACGGTCCATCCGTGACAGGAGGGCTGATACGTCGGACGCCGCGGCACCCGTGGGGGAGTCGCGACGAACCGGACCAGCCTACCGGGCCGCGGGCCCCGATCCCAAAAGCGCTACCCGAAGCGCACGAGCAGGGCGTCGCCGGCGTCCTCGAGCGGACCGCCGAGCGGGTCGTCGGTGCCGTCGGCGCGGACGACGTCGAGCTCGGGCCGCAGCACGTCGCGGACGACGCACCAGACCAGCCACGCCAGGCCGAGCACCCGCAGCAGCGAGACCGCGGCGTACCAGGCCGGCGGCAGCGCGCGGTCGCTGTCGGAGGCCGCCGCGACGTACAGCCAGACGGCGACGAAGTAGACGACCTCGGTCGCGAGCCACACCACCTGGTCGCGCCAGCGCGGGTGGGCCAGCGCGGCGAGCGGCAGCAGCCACAGCGAGCCCTGCACGGGCCACGCCTTGCCGGTGACGACCACGATCGCCAGCACCACGAACGCGACCTGGGCGACGCGCGGACGCCGCGTGCCGGCCAGCGCGAGCAGCAGCCCGGCGACCAGCGCCAGGGCCAGGCCGAGCACCGCCAGCGTGGTGGCGGCGCCGGCCGAGAGCGACGTCGGCCCGAGACCCAGCGACTGCACCCACCGCGGGCGCGGGTCGGCGAGCAGCGTCTGCGGCAGCAGCCAGAGCGACCCGTAGCCCGCGGGGCTGTCGGCCCAGCCGTGGTAGACCGAGGTCACGCCGTCGCGGTTCAGCACCAGCCAGGGCAGCAGCACCGCGGCGACCGTCACCGCGGCCGCGGCGAGGGTGCGGGCCCACACCCGCACCTGCCCGGCGCGCAGCGCGAGCAGCCCCAGCACGACGAGCAGCACCGCGGGGTAGGTGCGGGCGGTGGTGGCCAGGCCGAGCAGCACGCCGGCCAGCAGCGGACGGCGACGGGCCCACGCGAGCAGCCCGGCGGCGGCGAGGGTCACCCCGAGCAGGTCGAGCGACACCAGGGCCGACAGCGCGACGAGCGGCGAGGCGGCCACGATCGCGGCGTCCCAGGGTCGTCGCCGCCCGGCGGAGCGCAGCACGCACCAGACCAGCACGGCCAGCAGCACCGCGATCAGCAGCGTCGACAGGTCGAAGTACCAGCGGGCCTGCTGCGGCTGCGTGCCGTCGGGCACCACCTGCGCGACCGCCCACATCGCCAGCCCGGTGAGCACCGGCTGGGCCAGGTAGCCGCCGTCGGCGGCGTCGACGTACGGCGTGACCCCGTCCGCGAGCCCGGCGCTCTGGTAGACGATCGGCAGGTCGCTGTAGCAGGCGTGGAAGAACTGGTCGGGCGTCGTCCAGCCCTGCGCGCGGCAGTGCTGCTTCTCGACGACGCCGAGCGCGAGGGCGACCATCGCGACGGCGATGAGCACCCGCACCGCGGTCCACCAGCCGCTGCGGCCCGGTGCCCGGTGGTCGCCCGCCGGGCCGCCGACCGCCGCCGACAGCCGCTCGACGAAGGGGTCCTCGCGGCTGGGCGCGACCGTCACGACGGGATCCACGCGGCGATCATCCCCCACGGGTGCGGCTAGGGGGTCGGGGCGGGCTGCTGGGTGGTGCGCTCGGTCGGCTGCGCCGTCGGCTTCTCGGTGGGCTTCGGCGTCTGCGTGCGGGTGGGCGCCGGCACCGTCGGCGTGGGCACCGTCGGCTTCGTCACCGTGGGCGTCGGCTGCTGGGTCTGCGTCGGCTCCGCGGTCTGCGTCGCCGTCTCGGTGGGGGTGGCGGTCGGCCCGGTCGGCGCGGTCGGCGTCGCGGGGGTGGTGGCCGACGAGGACGACGAGCCGGTGCCCGTCGAGGTGCGCGTCGGCACGTTGCTGCGGCCACCGAACACCGGCGGCTCGAACTGCTGGACGTCGCTGCCCTCGAGCGCGGCCTTCATGAAGTCGGTCCAGATGCGCACGCCGAAGGCACCGCCCGTCACGTTCGACACCCCGCCGAGGCCGTTCAGCGACAGCTCGACGCTCTTGCCGTCCTTCGTGCCGGAGCGGTACATGCCCACCGCCGCCGACAGCTGCGGGGTGTAGCCGGCGAACCACGCCGAGACGCTGCTGGACGACGTCCCCGTCTTGCCGGCGGCCGGACGCCCCAGGTTGCTGCCGGCGTAGGCGCCGGTGCCCTGCCGCACCACGCCCTGCAGCGCGTACGTCAGGTCGCGCATCGAGTCCTTCGAGAACGCCCGCTCGGTGCGGACGTCGGCCTTGTACGTCTTCTTGCCGTCCGGCCCGGTCACGCTCTTGACGGTGTACGGGGTCGCGCGCTCGCCGAGCGAGGCGAAGGTGGCGTACGCGTTGGCCACGTCGATCACGTGCGGCGAGGCGGACCCGAGCACGTTGACCGGGTTCGACTCGAGGCCCGGCGTGTCCTTCGGGTACCCCGCGTCGATCGCCGCCTGCTTCGTCTTCTTCGGCCCCACCTGCTCGTTGAGCGCCGCGTAGACGGTGTTCACCGAGTGCTCGGTCGCCGTCACCAGGTCGATGGGGCCGAACTGCTCGCCGCCGAAGTTGCGCACCTGGAAGCCGTCGAATCGGCGCGGCGAGCCGCCGTCGAAGCGCGATCGGATCGAGACGCCGTCCTCGAGGGCGGCCGCGAGCGCGAACGGCTTGAACGTCGAGCCGGCCTGCATCTGCGACTGGGTGGCCGCGTTCTGCGACTGCTTCACGTAGTCCTTGCCGCCGTACATGGCCACCACGGCCCCGTCGCCGGGCCTGATCGCGGTGAGCCCGACCCGCACGCCCTTGGCGTCGGACGTCGGCATGTCGTCGCGGATCGCCTCGACCGCGGCGTCCTGCGCCTTCTTCTGGAACGTGCTGACGACCTTCAGCCCACCCTGGTCGATGTCGGCGTCGGTGAGCCCGGCCTTCGCCTTCAGCTCGGCGCGCACCGCCTCGAGCAGGTAGCCGTTCGTGCCGCCGAGCTGGTTCGTCGCCTTGCGCTTCACGACCTTCGGGAACTTCGCCTTCGCCCGCTCCTCGGGCGTCGCCCAGCCCTCGGCGACCATGCCGTCGAGCACGTAGTCCCACCGCTCGACCGCCCGCTGCTTCTCGGCGACCGGGTCGTACAGCCCGGGCGAGCGGATGACGGCGGCGAGCAGCGCGCTCTGGCTGAGCGTCAGCTTCGAGGCGTCGACGCCGAAGTACGCCTGGCTCGCGGTCTGCACGCCGTACGAGCCGCGACCGAAGTAGATGGTGTTCAGGTAGTTCTGCAGGATGACGTCCTTCGACTCCTGCCGCTCGATCTTCAGCGAGATGACGAACTCGCGGGCCTTGCGGCTCGCGGTGCGGTCGGCCGTGAGGAAGTAGTTCTTCACGTACTGCTGGGTGATCGTCGAGCCGCCCTGCGTCGAGCCGCCGGTGAGCTTCACGTAGACGGCGCGGCCGATGCCCTTGGGCGAGACGCCCTTGTTCTCGTAGAACGTGCGGTCCTCGGCGGCCAGGACGGCGTGCTGCACGTCGTCCGACACCTTCGACAGCGGCACGGACTGGCGGTTGACCTCGCTGAACCGGCCGAGCTCGGTCTTGCCGTCGGACCAGGTGACCACCGAGGCGTTCGCGGTGACCAGCTTGTTGGGGTCGGGCACCGCGACCTTCGCGTAGGCGACGGCGAACGCGCCGAGGCCGAGCACCACGAAGGTCAGCAGGGTGCCGAGCACCAGGCGCGCCGACGGGACGTACCGGCGGATCCCCTGCTTGCGGGCGCGCGGGTAGTCGATGAGTCGTCGGGCCACCTGAGCAGTATGCGCAGATCAGCGGGCTCGACCCGAACCCGTCCACAGGCCCTGCCCCGGCTCTTCACGAGCGGCCCGGGCGGCCGTGCTTGGCTGCCTGCATGCCTCTCGGACGACGTGCGCTGCTGCTCGGCGCCGCAGGGCTCGCGGTCGCCGGGTGCGAGCGACGGACCCCGGCGCCGACCGCCACGACCACCCCGGCGCGTCCGACGACGACGCCCTCGGCCACCGCCACGACCACCCGTTCGGCGGACTGGACGGCGCTCGCCGACCGGGTGCGCGGCGACCTGCTGCGGCCCGGCGCCGACGGGTACCGCTCCGCCGCCCGCACCCAGAACCCGCGCTTCGACGCCGCCCGGCCGCTCGCCGTGCTGCGCGCGGCCGCCGCGGACGACGTGGTGGCCGGCGTCCGGTTCGCGGCGGACGGCGGGGTGCCGCTCGCGGTGCGCTCGGGTGGGCACTGCTACGCGGGCTGGTCGGCAGGCGGCGCACCCGGCACCGGGGTGCCGGCGTCGTCCGTGCTCGACCGGCGCCGGCTCGGCCGGGTGCGGGTGCAGGGCGACGGCACCGCGACGATCGGCGTCGGCACCCCGCTGGTCGACGTGTACGCGGCGCTCGCCGCGCGCGGCCGGGCGCTCGCCGCCGGGTCGTGCCCGACCGTCGGCCTCGGTGGGCTGACCCTCGGCGGCGGGGTCGGCGTGCTGACCCGGGCCTGGGGGCTGACCTGCGACGCCGTGCGCTCGGCCCGGGTCGTGACGCCGGACGGCCGGGTGCGCACGGTCGACGCCGAGCACGACCCCGACCTGTTCTGGGCGCTGCGCGGCGGTGGCGGCGGCTGGTACGGCGTCGCCACCTCGCTCACCGTCGTCACCCGGCCGGCGCCCGAGGTGAGCGTCTTCTTCGCGCGGTTCGACGGTCGGCACGCGGCCGACGTGGTGCTCGCCTGGCAGCAGTGGGCACCGGACGCCGCGCCCGAGCTGTGGTCGACGTGCAAGGTGCTCGGTGGAAAGGGCCGCGAGCAGCCCCAGGTGCGGCTGGCGGGCACCTGGCTGGGCGACGCCGCCGCGCTCGACCGGCAGCTCGCGCCGTTCCTGCGCGACGTCGGCCACCCGACGACGTCGCGTTCGACGGGGCGGCACCCCTACCGCGACACCATGCTGCTCGAGGCCGGCTGCCGGGACGTCGGGGTCGCGGCCTGCCGCACCGACGGCGCCGGCACGCTGCGCCGCGAGCCGCTGACCGCCACCTCGCACGTGCCGACCCGGCGGCTGTCCGAGCGCGCGGCCGACCAGCTGGTCGACGCGGTGCGCGCGGCGTCCGAGGTGGTCGGCCTGGTCGAGGGCGGCGCGTCGCTCGACGCGCTGGGCGGGGCCGTGCGCGACGTCGGCGCCGACGACACCGCGTTCGCGCACCGCGACGCCCTGGCGACCGTGCAGTACACCGCGACCTGGGCCGACGGCGGCGCGGAGGCCACGCCGTACGACCGCTTCGTGCGCGGCCTGCGCCGCACCATGCAGCCGGCCTGGGGCGACGGCGCCTACGTCAACTACGCCGACCCCTCGCTCGACGACCCGGCGCGCGCCTACTTCGGCGACCACGCCGAGCGACTGCACCGGGTGCGCACCGAGGTCGACCCCCACGGCCTGCTCTCCCAGCCGCAGGCGCCGTAGCGGTCCCGGCGCGCCCGGCTTGCCACGTCCGGTGACGCCTGCCTACAGTCCATGTATCGCCTCGATACATCGCGGCGAGCTGACAGCGGTCACGCATGTCAGGTCCGGATCCGTCGGTGCGAGGAGGTCGTGGTGGCTGCACGCGGCGACGTCCTCGAGCTGGCGGTGCTCGGTCTGCTCCACGACAGCCCGCTGCACGGGTACGAGCTGCGCAAGCGGCTCACCGCCGTGCTGGGGCCGTTCCGGGCGCTGAGCTACGGCACGCTCTACCCCTGCCTCAAGGCGCTGTCCGAGCGCGGCTGCATCACGCAGTCGCAGCCGGACGCCGCCGACGGCCGGGGCACCGCCCGACGGGCGCGGATCGTGTACGAGCTCACCGCGGCCGGCAAGGAGCGCTTCGAGCAGCTGGTCGGCGAGGCCGGTCCGACGACGTGGGAGGACGACAGCTTCGGCGTCCACCTCGCGTTCTTCGGTCGCACCAGCGCCGACGTCCGGCTGCGCATCCTCGAGGGCCGGCGCAGCCGTCTCGAGGAGCGCCTCGAGACGGTCTCGACCTCGCTGGCCCGCAGCCGCGAGCGGGCCGACCAGTACACCCTCGCGCTGCAGCAGCACGGCCTCGAGTCGGTGCAGCGCGAGGTGCGCTGGCTGGCCGAGCTGATCAGCGCCGAGCGGGCCACCGGCCCGTCCGGCACCAACACGGAAGACAACTAGAGGAGCACCGCATGGGATCCGTCCGCGTTGCCATCGTCGGCGCCGGCAACTGCGCCGCGTCGCTCGTCCAGGGCGTGGAGTACTACCGCGACGCCGACCCGAACGGCACCGTGCCCGGCCTGATGCACGTGAAGTTCGGCGACTACCACGTCGGCGACGTCGAGTTCGTCGCCGCGTTCGACGTGGACGCAAAGAAGGTCGGCTTCGACCTGTCCGAGGCGATCCTGTCGAGCGAGAACAACACCATCAAGTTCGCCGACGTGCCGCCGCTCGGCGTCCCCGTGCAGCGCGGCCACACCCTCGACGGCCTCGGCAAGTACTACCGCGAGACCATCGAGGAGTCGGACGCCGAGCCGGTCGACGTCGTGCAGGTGCTGCGCGACACCGAGGCCGACGTGCTGGTGAGCTACCTGCCCGTGGGCTCCGAGGCCGCCGACAAGTTCTACGCCCAGTGCGCGATCGACGCGAAGGTCGCCTTCGTCAACGCCCTGCCGGTGTTCATCGCCTCCGACCCCGAGTGGGCCGCGAAGTTCACCGAGGCCGGCGTGCCGATCGTCGGCGACGACATCAAGTCGCAGGTCGGCGCCACCATCACGCACCGCGTGATGGCGAAGCTGTTCGAGGACCGCGGCGTCGTGCTCGACCGCACGTACCAGCTGAACGTCGGCGGCAACATGGACTTCAAGAACATGCTCGAGCGCGACCGCCTCGAGTCGAAGAAGGTCTCCAAGACCCAGTCGGTGACCTCGAACCTCACCGGCCCGCTCGCCGGCAAGACGGCCGACCGCAACGTGCACATCGGCCCGTCGGACTACGTGCAGTGGCTCGACGACCGCAAGTGGGCGTACGTGCGCCTCGAGGGCCGCGCCTTCGGCGACGTGCCGCTGAACCTCGAGTACAAGCTCGAGGTGTGGGACTCGCCCAACTCGGCCGGCATCATCATCGACGCCATCCGCGCGGCGAAGATCGCCAAGGACCGCGGCGTGGGCGGCCCGATCCTGTCGGCGTCGACCTACCTCATGAAGTCGCCGCCGGTGCAGATGCCGGACGACCTGGGCCGCGCGCAGGTCGAGGCGTTCATCCGCGGGGACGCCGAGGCGATCTGACGCCCGACCGCACCACCCGCAGCACCTCGTCGACCCCGGTCAGGCACCCGCCCGGCCGGGGTCGACGACGTCCAGCACCAGCACGGTGACGTTGTCGTGCCCCCCGGCGTCGAGCGCCACCTGCACCAGCGCGCGGGCCGCGTCGCCGGCGTCCGGGCAGCTCAGCAGCACGGTGCGGATGGTGCCGGCCTCGACCTCGTCCGACAGGCCGTCGGAGCAGACGACGAAGCGCTGGCCGGCCGCCGGCTCGACCAGCTCGACCTGCACGCCCTCGAGGTCGTCGCGGCCCATCGAGCGGGTGACGATGTTGCGGTTCGGGTGCCGCATCGCCTCGGCCGGCGACAGGACGCCGGCGTCGACGAGCTCCTGCACCAGCGAGTCGTCGCGGCTGACCTGGCGCAGCCGGTCGTCGCGCAGCTCGTAGACCCGGCTGTCGCCGACGTTGCACACGGCCAGCCGCTCGGCGCCGTCGACCACGACCACCGCGACACCGGTCACCGTGGTGCCCATGCCCTCGCGCTCGGGGTGGGTGCGGGCCGAGGCGACGACCCGCTCGTTCGCCTCGACGAGCTGGTCGACCACCTGGCTGGGCGTCAGGTCGGTGCGACCGGCCAGGTCGGCGAGCGCCTCGACCACCAGCGCGCTGGCGACCTCGCCCGCGGCGTGCCCGCCCATGCCGTCGGCGACGAAGTAGACGGGGGCGGTGGCGACGTAGGCGTCCTCGTTGTCGCTGCGCACCCGTCCGACGTCCGTGGCCGCGCCGACGCTCAGCTGCATCTCGCTCCGCTCCCTCGGGCCCCCGAGCGGGCCGGTGCAGACGATAACGACCACCGGCGCCCCCTGGTGCCCCGTCCGCGGGACCTGCGCGGCGATAGCGTGCGGCGCGTGACGACCGAGCTCGACGTCGAGCTGCCCGACGGGCGGGTGCTGCACGCGTACGACGCGGCGCCCGGCGGCGACGACCGCCTGCCGGTGTTCTGGCAGCACGGCACGCCGAACCTCGGCGCCCCGCCGGTGCCGCTGTTCGCGGCGGCCGACCGGCTCGGGCTGCGCTGGGTGTCGTACGACCGGCCCGGGTACGGCGGGTCGACGCGACGACCGGGCCGCGACCTGGCCTCGGCCGCCGGCGACACGCTCGCCGTCGCCGACGCCCTGGGCCTCGGGCGGTTCGCGGTGGTCGGGCACTCCGGCGGCGGCTCCCACGCGCTGGCCGTCGGGGCGCTGCTGCCCGACCGCGTGGTGGCGGTGGTCTCGATGGCCGGGCTGGCGCCGCCGGACGCCGGGGGGCTCGACCCGTTCGAGGGGATGGCGGCGTCCGGGGTGGCCTCGCTGCGGGCGGCCGCCGAGGGGCGCGAGGTCAAGGAGGCCTACGAGCTGGCGCACGGCGACGCCTACGACCCCGAGTTCACGCCCGGCGACCTGGCGCTGTTCGACGGTCCGTGGGGCTGGTTCGGCTCGGTGGTCGGTCCGGCGCTCGACGGCGGGCCCGGGCCGCTCGTCGACGACGACGTCGCGTACGTCTCGCCGTGGGGCGTCGACCTCGCCGACGCCCGGGTGCCGGCCCTGGTGCTGCACGGCGAGCTCGACCGGGTGGTGCCCGCCGCGCACGGCCGCTGGAACGCCGCCCGCTGGCCCGGCGCGGAGCTGCGGCTGCTGCCCGGCGCGGGGCACGTCTCGGTGGTGACGGGCGCGGAGGGCGCGCTCGAGTGGGTCGCCGGACAGGGCACCTAGGCTGGCGAGATGTCGTTCGTCGCCGACCTGCGCACGGTGCTGCGCGGCCGCGACTTCCGCCGGCTGTTCGCGGTGCGGCTGACCTCGCAGGCGGGCGACGGGGTGTTCCAGGTCGGGCTCGCGAGCCTGGTGTTCTTCTCGCCCGAGCGCGCGGCCACCGCGCAGGCGGCCGCGGCGGCGTTCGCCGTCTCGGCGCTGCCGTACACGCTGATCGGGCCGTGGGCCGGCGTGCTGCTCGACCGGTGGCCGCGACAGCGGGTGCTGCTGTGGAGCAACGCGGTGCGGGCCCTCATGGTGCTCGGCGTGGCTGCGGTGGTGGTCGGCCGCTCGGTCGGGCCGACGCTGTACCTGTCGGTGCTGGCCTGCCTGTCGGTGAACCGGTTCTTCCTCGCCGGCCTCGGCGCCAGCCTGCCGCGCGTCGTGCCGCGCCACGAGCTGGTGATGGCCAACGCGGTGTCGCCGACGTCGGGCACGCTGGCCGCGCTGCTCGGCGGCGGCGCGGGCTACCTGCTGCGCGGCGTGCTGCCGACGGGCGACCGCGGTGACGCCGTGGTGCTGGTCGCCGCCGCCGCGGTCTACCTCGCGGCCGCGCTGCTGGCCCGCCGGATGCCCGTCGGCCTGCTCGGGCCGGACGCCGGCGAGCCCGGTGCCGGGGCGCGGGTCGGCTGGCACGCCATCGCCGAGGGCGCGCGACACGTGCGCGAGCGACGACCCGCGCTGCACGCCCTCGCCGCCGTCGGGGTCAGCCGCTTCGCCTACGGCATCTCGACGATCGCCTCGATCCTGCTGTGCCGCAACACCTTCAGCGACCCGGCTGACACGGCCGCCGGCCTTCGCACCCTCGCGCTGGTGTTCGGCGCCACCGCCGTCGGCTTCGGCCTGGCCGCGCTCGTGACGCCGCCCGCCTCCGACCGCTGGGGCCCGTCGGGGTGGATCTGGCGCTGCTTCGTGCTGGCCGCCGCGGTGCAGGCGGTGTTCGTCGTCCGGCTCACGCTGCCGGTGGCGCTCGGGGGTGCCGTGCTGCTCGGTCTCGCGGTGCAGGGCTCGAAGATCTGCGTCGACGCGATCGTCCAGCGCGAGGTCGACGACGGCTACCGCGGCCGGGTCTTCGCGTTCTACGACGTGGTCTTCAACGTCGCCTTCGTCGCCGCGGCGGCCGCAGCGGCGCTGGTGGTGCCGCCGGGCGGCTCGTCGACGGCGCTGCTCGCGGTGATCGGGGTGCTCTACGCCGGTGCCGCGCTGGCCTACGGGGCCAGGGGCCGGCGTCCCGGTCTCACCGCAGCCGCTGCCGCAGGCGGGCGTTCTCGTCCTGCAGGTCGAGCACCATCCCCACCGCCCCGAGGGTGACGCCGCGGTCGACCAGGCCGCCGATCCGTCGTGCGCGCGTCAGGTCGTCGGGGCTGTAGCGGCGGGTGCCGCCCTCGGTGCGGGCGGGCGCGAGCAGGCCGTGCGTCTCGTACAGCCGCAGGGTCTGCACGCCGACGCCCGCCAGCTCGGCGGCGACCGAGATGCCGTACACGCCGCGCGCGGCGTCCGGGTCTTGCGCGCTCATACCGGCGATGCTATAGAAGACCTACCGCGCACGCCAGAGATCCGTGGATCGACGGCCCGACCGGAGCATCCCCGTCCACCTGAGAGGAGCAGACCGATGCTGATGCGCACCGACCCCTTCCGCGAGCTCGACCGGCTCACCCAGCAGATGCTGGGGGCGACCGGCACGACGGCCCGCCCCGCCGCCGTCCCGATGGACGCCTGGCGCGACGGCGACACCCTCCTCGTCGAGCTCGACCTGCCCGGCGTCACGCCCGACTCGATCGACATCGACGTCGAGCGCAACGTCGTCACCGTCCGCGCCGAGCGGCCCGCGACGCCGCAGGGCGCCGAGCTGCTCGCCTCCGAGCGGCCGCACGGCGTCTTCAGCCGGCAGCTGCTGCTCGG
Organism: Angustibacter aerolatus; assembly: GCF_054776675.1. Lineage (NCBI taxonomy): Bacteria > Bacillati > Actinomycetota > Actinomycetes > Kineosporiales > Kineosporiaceae > Angustibacter > Angustibacter aerolatus. Next base: position 8,798 of record NZ_BAAHBM010000043.1, on the reverse strand, counting down.
CGACCACCTCGACACCGCGCACGTCGCCGCCGACTACGACGCCGGCGTGCTGCGGCTGCGCATCCCGGTGGCCGAGCAGGCGCGTCCGCGCAAGGTGCACGTCACCGGCCGGTCGTCGTCCGACCGTCAGGCCATCAGCGCCTGACCGGCCGTGCACGCCGTGAACGGCGGGGTCGCCCCGGCCCCCGAGGTCACCGACCGGTTCGTCGACGTCGTGCTCGCCGACGACGAGCTGCTGCGCGCCGAGTTCGACGCCCTGGTGGCCGCGGCCTGGGGCGACCCGCCGACCCCACCGCGCCCGGCCCGGCGAGACCGCCCGGACGGCGGACCAGCCCGGCCGCACCGGCGCCGGCCTCGCGACCGCGGGCGGGGACGCGCCCGACCTGCGGCTCGGACGGCGGAGCGGCGCCGGCCGGGTGAGCGGTCGCCGCCGCGAGGGCGCCGGGCGCCTGCCCGGCGCCGGCTCAGGCCCGCGCCTCGGGTTGCTCGGCCCACCAGGCGAGCAGCACCTCGGTGGCGCGCTCGGGTCCGACGGGGCCCTCGTCGAGCCGCAGCTGCAGCAGGTGCTGGTACGCCCGGCCGACGACCGGGCCGGGGCGCACCCCGAGCAGCTGCATGATCTGCTGCCCGTCGAGCTCGGGCCGCACCGCCCGCAGCTCCTCCTGCTCGAGCAGCACCTCGATGCGCGCCTCGAGGTCGTCGTAGGCGTGCGACAGCCGGGCCGCCTTGCGCAGGTTGCGGGTGGTGCAGTCGCTGCGGGTCAGCCGGTGCAGGCGACCGAGCAGCGGGCCGGCGTCGGTGACGTAGCGGCGCACCGCCGAGTCGGTCCAGGCGCCGTCGCCGTACCCGTGGAACCGCAGGTGCAGCTCGACCAGCCGGGCGACCGCCTTGACGGTGGCCGTGTCGAACCGCAGCGCCTTCAGCCGCTTGGCGACCATCTTGGCGCCGACCACCTCGTGGTGGTGGAAGCTCACGCCGCCCCCGGCCTCGAACCGGCGGGTCGGCGGCTTGCCGATGTCGTGCAGCAGCGCGGCGAGCCGCAGCACCAGGTCGGGTCCCGGCACGTCGTCGCCCTCGAGCGCGATGGCCTGGTCGAGCACGGTCAGCGAGTGCTCGTAGACGTCCTTGTGCCGGTGGTGCTCGTCGATCTCCAGTTGCAGGGACGGCAGCTCGGGCAGGAACACCTGCGCCAGGCCGGTCTCGACGACCAGCTCGAGCCCGCGCCGCGGCGACGGCGACAGCAGGGTCTTCTCCAGCTCGACCCGGATCCGCTCGGCCGACACGATCTCGAGCCGCTGCGCCATGTCGGCCATCGCCGCCATCACCTCGGGCGCGACGTCGAACCCCAGCTGGGCGGCGAACCGGGCCGCGCGCAGCATCCGCAGCGGGTCGTCGCCGAACGACTCCTCGGGCGTGCCCGGCGTCCGCAGCACCCCGGCCACGAGATCCTGGAGCCCGCCGTGCGGGTCGACGAAGCGCTGCTCGGGCAGCACCAGCGCCATCGCGTTCACCGTGAAGTCGCGGCGCACCAGGTCGTCGGCCAGCGAGTCGCCGTACACGACCTCGGGCTTGCGCGACGTCCGGTCGTAGGCCTCGCTGCGGTACGTCGTGATCTCGACCGTGTGCTCGCCGCGCCGGGCGCCGATGGTGCCGAAGGCGCGGCCGACGTCCCACACGGCGTCCGCCCAGCCGGCCAGCACCCGCTCGGTCTGCTCGGGCCGGGCGTCGGTGGTGAAGTCGAGGTCGCTCACCGGACGGCCGAGGATCAGGTCGCGCACCGGGCCGCCGACCAGGGCCAGCTCGTGCCCGGCCGCGACGAAGCGCTCGCCCAGCTCGACGGCGACGTCGGGCGCGACGGGGCCGCCGCTGGGTCTGGACACGAACGACGAGCCTAGGGCCTGACGACGGGCGCGGGCCGCCCGGGCCCGTGCGTCACGGGCGGCGAGGGGGCGGCCCTCTAGAGTGACGGGGTGCCCCACCCCCGCACGCGCGCCCGTCGACCGCTGCCCGCGGTCGAGGAGACGTCGGCGGGTGGCGTCGTGGTGCAGCACGTCGGCGACGGCCCGCAGGTCGCGGTGATCGCCCGCCGCAACCGGGCCGGCCGAGTCGAGTGGTGCCTGCCGAAGGGTCATCCCGAGGGCACCGAGACCCTGGAGCAGACGGCGGTGCGCGAGGTCGCCGAGGAGACCGGCATCACCGGCCGCGTCCTCGAGCCGCTCGGCAGCATCGACTACTGGTTCTCGGTGCCCGACAAGCGCATCCACAAGGTCGTGCACCACTTCCTGCTGGAGATGGTCAGCGGCGACCTCACCATCGAGGACGACCCCGACCACGAGGCCATCGACGTGGCCTGGGTGCCGGTGCCGCAGCTGCGCGAGCGGCTCACCTTCGCCAACGAGCGGCGCATCGCCGACCTGGCGGCCCGCCGGCTGGGGGACCTCCCCTCGGCGGGGGCGTGAGCGCCGCCGCACCGGCCGGCCGGCGCGTGCGCGTCACCGTGCTGGCGCTGACCGCGGCCCTGGCGACGGTGCTCGCCCCCGCGACCGGGCTGCTCGGCGAGCCCGAGAGGGCGATCGCCGCGACCACGGCGGCCGCCGCGCGCGCGGAGGTCGTGCTCCGGTCGGTGACGCCGGCGCTGGTCACCCCGCAGGCCGAGCTGGTCGTCGCCGTCACCGTGCGGAACCCCGGCAGCGAGCCGCTGGAGACGGTGAGCGTGCGGCTGCGGCTGCTGCGCGACCAGCTCGGGGTGCGCGACGAGGTGGAGCGCTGGCTCGACGCCGGCGACCCGCGGGAGGGGCTGGTGACGGGCGGCGAGACGGTGCTCGACCAGCCGCTCGCCCCCGGCGGGCAGCGCGACGTCACGCTGCGGCTGCCGGGCAGCGCGCTCGGCCTGACCGGTCGCCCGTTCGGCGCCTACGGGCTGGGCGTCGAGGTGCGGGCCACCGCGGGCGGGGTGCGCGACCGCGTCGCGCTGCGCCGCACCACGCTGCAGTGGCAGGGCGGGGTCAAGGAGTACGCCGCGCAGCAGCTGGGCTGGGTGGTGCCGTTCACCGGGCTGCCGGGGTCCGCGCCGGACGACCTCACGGTGCGGCAGGTCGCCGACGCCGTCGGGCCGGGCAGCCGGCTGCGGCACCTGCTCGACGCGGCGTCCGAGCCCGGGGTCGGCTGGGCCGTCGACCCGGCGCTGCTGCTCACCCTGCAGCGCGCGGCGCAGCCCACTGCGCAGACCGGGGCGAGCACGCCGACCGCGCCGGCGACCGAGACGCCCGCCGACATCGCCGCCCGCGCGGTGGTGCGCACCTACCTCGCCGACCTGCGCGCCGCCGCGCCGGGACGCGAGGTGCTCGAGCTGCCCTACGCCGACCCGGACGTCGACGCGCTGGCCCGGGCGAAGGCGCTCGACCTCCTCTCGGCGACCCGCGCCGCCGCGGCGGGCGTGGTCGAGCAGACGCTCGGCGTGCAGGCCCGCACCGACGTCGCGGTGCCCCCCGGCGGCCGCAGCGACGACGCCGGGCTGACCTACTGGCGGCGCACCGGCTCGCCCACCGTGGTGCTCGACGGCGCCAGCCGGCCGCTCGTCGACGCGCTGCCCTACACCGTCGACGCCCGGGCCCAGCTGCCGCGGCAGGTCGTGGGCGTGCTGAGCGACCCCGAGCTGTCGGGGCTGCTCACCTCGCTGTCGCGCGACGACGTGGGCGCGGCCCAGCACTTCCTCGCCGAGACGGCCGCCGCCACCAGCGAGCTGCCCGGCACCTCGCGCCGGATGCTCGTGCTGGCCCCCGAGACGCTCGACCCCGACCCGAGCGCCTTCCGCGCCCTGGTGAAGGCGACCGCGTCGGTGCCGTGGCTCGGCGTCACGACCGCGGCCGCCTCGGCGCAGCCCGCGGCGAACCGCTTCGACACCGCCGACCTGCCGCGCCGCGTCGTCCCGGCCACCGCGGCGCAGCGCAGCGGCGTCGCCCGCAAGGACGTCGCCGCCGTCCGCGAGCTGCGCAGCAGCCTGTCGGCCGTGGCCGAGGTCGTCGACACCCCCGCGCTGCTCACGGCGCAGGCCCAGCGCTCGACCCTCGAGCTGCTCTCGGCCGCCTGGCGCGGCCGGCACGACGCGCTGGTGGCCCGGCAGCGCTCGGTCGCCGACGAGCTGGCGAGCAGCACGCAGGGGGTGCGGGTGCTGCCGAGCACGGTGAACTTCCTGACCGACCGCGGCCGGCTGCAGATCACCGTGTCGAACGAGCTCGACCGCGAGGTGCACGGCCTGCGGCTCGCGGTGACGGCGTCGAACCCCCGGCTCATCGTGCAGCAGGAGCGCTCGCAGCCCGAGACCATCGGCCCCGGGCAGCGCGTGCAGGTGCAGGTGCCGGTGCGCGCGCTGGCCAGCGGCGAGGTCACCCTGGAGGCGCAGCTCACCGCGCCGTCCGGTGCCCGGATCGGCGCACCCGAGCAGGTCACCGTCCGGGTGCGGCCCACCGACTCGTGGTGGCTGACCGGCGCCGGGGTCGTCGTCGGCGTGGTCGTGCTGCTCGGCCTCGTGCGCGCCCTGCTGCGGCCACGGCGTCGCCGGTCGAACCCGTCGCCCGAGCCGGAGGTCGAGGCGTGAGCGACCAGACGCTGCTGCGGGCCACCAGCCTGATGGCCGCCGGCACCCTCGTGTCGCGGGTGCTCGGCTTCGTGCGGACGGCGATGGTCGTCGCGCTGCTCGGCGTGAGCGGCGCCCTGGCGGCCGACACCTTCGCCACGGCGAACACCGTGCCCAACCAGCTCTACAACCTGATCGCCGGCGGCCTGCTGAACGCCGTGCTGGTGCCGCAGATCACCCGGGCCGCCAAGCACGCCGACGGCGGCCGTGCATTCCTCGACCGCCTGCTGACCATCTCGCTGCTCGGGCTCGCCGCGGTCACGGTGGTCGCGACGCTGGCCTCGCCGCTGGTGCCGGTGCTGCTGCAGCCGGGCGGTGGGCGCCCCTGGGACCCCGCGACGCAGCACCTCGCCGTCGCGTTCGCCTACTGGTGCGTGCCCCAGGTCTTCTTCTACGGGCTCTACACGGTGCTCGGCCAGGTGCTGAACGCCCGCGGCCGGTTCGGCGCCTACATGTGGGCACCGGTGGTGAACAACGTGGTCGCGATCGCCGGGCTCGCCGTCCTGCTGCACCAGCTGGGCAGCTCGCGGCCGGGCAGCCCGCACCCCGTCGACAGCTGGGACGGCGGGCGGGTGGCGGTGCTCGCCGGCACCGCGACCCTCGGCGTGGCGGTGCAGGCCCTCGTGCTGCTGTGGCCGCTGCACCGCATGGGCTTCCGCTACCGGCCGCGGTTCGGGCTGCGCGGGGTCGGCCTCGGCGGTGCCGGCCGGGTCGCCGCCTGGACGTTCGCCGCGGCCCTCGTCAGCCAGCTCGGCTACCTGGTGACGGTGAAGGCCGTGAACGCCGGTGGCTCCGCAGGCGGCCCCGGCCAGAACGGCTACGGCCCGGCGTTCCTGCTGTTCATGCTGCCGCACTCGCTGGTCACGGTGTCGCTGGTCACCGCGCTCTTCACCCGCATGAGCCGGTCGGCGGCGGACGGCGACACGTCCGGCGTCCGCCGCGACCTGTCGGTGGGGCTGCGGCTGACCGGCGTCGCCACGGTGCTCGCCTTCGCCGGCGTCGCCGCGCTCGGGCCCGACCTGACCGGCACGATCTTCTTCCGCAGCGGCCACTCCGAGACCGACGCCATCGCCGCGATCACCACCGCGATGATGGTCGGGCTGGTGCCGTTCAGCGCGCAGTACCTGTTCCAGCGGGTGTTCTACGCGCTCGAGGACGCCCGCACCCCGTTCCTCGTGCAGCTGCCGGTCGTCGCGATCATCGCGGTGACCAGCTTCGTGTCGGGCCGCACGCTCGACCCGCAGCGGGTGGTGGTCGGCATCGGGCTCGGCATGGCGCTGGGCTACACGGTCGGCGCGGTGCTGTCGGCCGTGCTGCTGCACCGGCGGCTGCGCTCGCTCGACGGCGCCCGCGTGCTGCGCACCTACGTGCGGCTGGCGGTCGCCGCCGCGCCCGCCGCCGCGCTGGCGTGGGGGGTCTCGCGGCTGGTGCACGCGGCCCTCGACGGGTTCGCGGCGGCCGCGCTGTCGCTGGCCGTCGGCGGCGCCGTCCTGCTGGTGGTGTACGTCGGGCTCTGCCGGGTCATGCACGTCGGCGAGCTCGACGAGGTGGCCGGGCCGGTGCTGCGCCGGCTGCCCGGGCGCCGCTGACCGACTGGTCCGAACGGGCGACCGCGCCTGCAGGCGCTCGCGCCCGGCACCGATGGGTGTCCGTGAGCACCCGTCCCGCCACCCGTCCCGCCGCGCCCGTGCGCGACGCGGGCGACGTGCTGGTGGGGTGGCTGGTGCGGCTCGCGGTGGTCTTCGGGCTGGTCGGCGCGGTCGGCTTCGACGCCGCCGGCGTGATCGGCACGAAGGTCGACCTGAGCGACCGCGCGAGCTCCGCCGCCAGCACCGCGAGCGCCGACCTGGCCGCGACCCACGACGCCCGGCAGGCGCTGCTCGCGGTGCAGCAGTCGGTCGAGGTCGACGGCGACGGCACCCGGCTCGACCCGGCCCGGTCCTCGATCGCCGCCGACGGCACGGTGACCGTGACGCTGCGGCGCACCGCCCGCACCTTCGTCGTCGCCCACGTGCCGCCGCTGCGGCACCTGGCCCGCCTCAGCGCCACCGCGACCTCCCGGGCGACGCCGTGAGCACCGGACGCCGCCGCGCCGGGCTGTCGCTGCTGGCCGCCGCGGTCACGGCCGCCGGCGTGCTGATCGCGCCCGCGAGCGCGAGCGCCGACCCCGACCTCAGCACCCTGAAGGCCCGCGCGACGGCGCTGCGGGCCGAGCTCGACCGGCTCGGCGTGCAGCAGGGCCTGGCCGTCGAGCAGTACGACGAGGCCCGCGAGCGGCTGCAGCAGGCGACCATCGGCGAGGTCGTCGCCGCGACCGGTCTCGACGACGCCGGCCAGGCGGCCCGGGTGCGCGACGACGCCGCGGCCGACCGCGTGCGGGCCATCTACATGAGCGGCGGTCCGGTGGGGCTGTCGGGTGCGCTGCTGCAGAGCAGCTCGATCTCCGACGCGCTCAGCCGCTGGCAGGCGCTCGAGGCGGTCGTCCGGGACGACGCCGTGGTCGTCGACCGGGCGAGCGACGCGATCGACGTCCAGAAGGGGCAGGCGCGCGACGCCGCCCGCGTCCGCGTGCAGCAGGTCGCCGCCAAGGCCGCGGCCGACGCCGCGGTCGAGCACGTGCAGACGCTGCTCGCCCGCCAGCGGGAGCTGCTCGCCGACACCGACGCCAAGGTCGTCGCGCTCGCCGACCAGCAGCGCAGGGCGGCCGAGGCCGCGGCGCTCGCCAGGGCTGCCGCGAGCGCCGCCTCCGCCGGCATCACCGTCGGCGCGACCGGCGTCCGCGGCACGACCGACGCGGCGGGGCACGGCCTCGAGGGCGGCACGGCCGGCCGGCAGCAGCTGCCCGCCGTGGCGGCTCCGAACGCCGTGGCCGCCGCAGCGATCTCGGCCGCCGCCACCCGCCTCGGCATGCCGTACGTGTGGGGCGCCACCGGACCGACGTCCTTCGACTGCTCGGGGCTGATGCAGTGGGCCTACCGACAGGCCGGCGTGTCGATCCCGCGGACCTCGCGCGCCCAGTACGCCGCGCTGCCGAAGGTGCCCATGAACCAGGTGCAGCCCGGTGACCTCGTGTTCTACGCGAGCAACCCGAGCAACCCGAGCACGATCCACCACGTCGGCATGTACGTCGGCGAGGGACTGTCGCTGTACGCGCCGCAGACCGGCAGCAACGTGAAGATCGGCCCGGTCGCCTACGGCACGATCATCGGCGCGGCCCGCCCCACCGCGACGCGCTGACCTGCGTGGACGGCGGTTCGCCGTAGCATGAGCACCGCTGCGGCGGCTGGGCCGCGGCCTGTGGAGGGGAGGCGGCCCTGGACGGGGTCGGACCAGGCAGCACGCTGGGGGGACGCTACGTCCTGGGCCGGCGGCTGACCGACGACGACGAGCACTCGACCTGGCAGGCCCAGGACGACGTGCTCGGACGACGCGTGCGGGTGACCGTGGTCGCGCCGGGGCACCCCGCCGCGCCGGCCGTGCTCGACGCCGCGCGACGAGCCGCCGGGGTCGACGACGCCCGCCTCGTGCGCATCCTCGACGTCGGCAGCGAGCACGAGCTGAGCTACCTGGTCACCGAGTGGCTCGAGGGCACCGACCTGGCCGAGCTGCTGGCCGCCGGGCCGCTGGCCGCCGACGACGCCCGAACCCTGACCGGCGAGGCCGCCCTCGCCCTCGAGGTGGCCCGCGCCCGCGGCCTGCACCACCTGCGGCTGTCCCCTGCCCTGCTGCACCGGCTCGACGACGGCACGGTGAAGGTCGACGGCCTGGCGGTCGCCGCGGCGCTCGCCGAGGTGCCCGAGCCGAGCGCCGACCGGGCCAGCGAGGCAGACACCCGCGACCTGGTGGCCGTGCTCTACGCCTGCCTGACCGGCAGCTGGCCGCTCGACGACGACACCGCCGACGACCTGCCGCCGGCCACGCGCACCGCGGGCGGGGTCGTCTCGCCGTCCGAGGTGGTGAGCGGCGTCCCGGCCGACCTCGACACCCTCTGCTCCCAGACCTTCGCGGGCAGCGGCGCCCCCAGCACCCCCGCGGCGCTGGCCGGGCAGCTCGCCCCCTGGGGCCGCGAGCGCCGCTCCAGCCGGCCGGACGGCTCGTTCCCGCACGCGCTGCCCCCGGTGCGGCTCGCCCCCCGGCCCGACCCGCGACCCGACCCGGCGCC
>NZ_BAAHBM010000042.1:0-29927 GCF_054776675.1 Angustibacter aerolatus | reverse complement strand
GCGCCGCGGCGGTCCGCGACCACGGCGACCGGCTGCCCGACCGCGCCACCCTGCTCGCGCTGCCGGGGGTCGGGCCGTGGACCGCCGACTCCTGCGACCTGCGCTGCCGCGCCGACCCCGACGTCTTCCTGCCGACCGACCTCGCGGCCCGCCGGGCCCTGGTCGCCGCAGGCGTCGTCGACACCCCGGCCGCCGTCGCCGCGGCCGCCGCGGCCTGGGCGCCGCACCGCTCGACGGCGCTGCTGCACGTGTGGGCCGAGTACCTCGGGTTGTAGGGAGACACCGTTCACCTGCAGGGCGTTCCGAAACACCCGGCGGCCCGCTAGCGTCCGTCGAGACACGCACCCGAGCGGAGGGACGCCACGTGGCGACGGTCGACGAGCTGATGCGGGCCACCCTGCTGGAGGTATTCGGCGAGCGCGACGACGCGCGCCGCCGGGCCGCCGTCGAGCGGGTGTACGCGCCCGACGTCGTCTTCTCCGACCCCGACGAGGTGGTGACCGGCCACGACGCGCTCGACGCCAAGGCGAAGCGGCTGCTCGACGACGCGCCGGGCTTCGTGTTCCGCGCCGAGGGGCCGGCGCTGGTGAACCACGAGCTGGGCCACCAGTCCTGGGCGTTCGGTCCGCCGGACGGCGACCCCGTGGTGCGCGGCGTCGACGTCGCCCTCGTGGCCGACGGCCGCATCACCCGGCTCTACACCATGCTGCTCACCGACTGACCCACCACCGGAGGACCCACGTGCCCACGATCACCACGCCCGACGGCGTCGACATCTTCTACAAGGACTGGGGGCAGGGGCAGCCGATCGTGTTCAGCCACGGCTGGCCGTTGTCGTCCGACGACTGGGACGCGCAGCTGCTGTTCTTCCTGCAGCAGGGCTACCGGGTCGTGGCGCACGACCGGCGCGGCCACGGCCGGTCGAGCCAGACCGCCGACGGCCACGACATGGACCACTACGCCGACGACCTGGCCGCGCTCACCGAGCACCTCGACCTGCACGACGCCGTGCACGTCGGGCACTCGACCGGTGGCGGCGAGGTGGTGCGCTACCTGGCGCGGCACGGCGAGTCGCGGGTGGCGAAGGCCGTGCTCGTCGCGGCCGTGCCGCCGCTGATGGTGCAGACCGAGGCCAACCCCGGCGGTCTGCCGAAGTCGGTCTTCGACGGCATCCAGGAGGAGGTCGCGAAGCACCGCTCCGAGTTCTACCGCGCGCTGCCGTCCGGACCGTTCTACGGGTACAACCGTCCCGACCGGGAGCCGTCCGAGGCGGTCATCGCCAACTGGTGGCGGCAGGGGATGATGGGCGGCGCCAAGGCCCACTACGACGGCGTGGTCGCGTTCTCGCAGACCGACTTCACCGAGGACCTGCGCGGCATCACGGTGCCGGTGCTGGTGATGCACGGCGACGACGACCAGGTCGTGCCGTACGCCGACTCCGGCCCGCTCTCGGCCGAGCTGCTGCAGAACGGCACGCTGAAGACCTACCCCGGCTTCCCGCACGGCATGCCGACGACGGAGGCGGAGACGATCAACGCCGACCTGCTGGAGTTCATCCGCTCGTAGGTCGGACGACGCGGGCTCAGGCCAGCGTCTGGGTGACGGTCGACTCGGCGGCGGTGTGCACGACCGTAGCCGAGGCGCCGTTCACCAGCGGCAGGAACGGCTGCACGTGCCCGCACTCGACGTCGGCCACGATCGGCACGCCCAGGACGCCGAGCGCGTCGAGCACCGCCTCGTGCTGCGACAGGGTGGGTGCGTCGGGTGCGCCGGTGCGACCCACGAGCACCGCCGAGGCGTGCTCGAAGAAGCCGGCGAGCCGCATGCCGTGCAGGTTGCGGCAGATGGTGAACGCGTTGTCCTCGCACGCCTCGACGTAGACGAGCAGCCCGTCCGGCGCGTCGGCGGCCAGCGCGGTGGTGTCGAGCAGCGGCGTGCCGGCCAGGTTGCAGATCGTCTCGACGCAGCCGCCGACGAGCCGGCCGCGCGCGCTGACGTCGCCGCCGCCGTCGAGGCGGGTCCAGCCGCCCGCGGCGTCGAGCGTCATCCGGTCGACGCCGGGGTCGCCGGCGTAGTCGTCCCACCCGCCGCTGCGGTACGCGCCGGGGGAGCGCTGGGTGAACGTCGCGCCCGCGGGCAGCGCGCACACGTCGAGCCACGACAGCGTGCCGTCGGCCGGCCGGTACGGCGTGTCCATGAGGTTGTTGCCGTGCACCGTGGCGACGCCGGTGCGCAGCGTCAGCGGCGCGATGATCGTCGAGACGTCGCTGAACCCCACGACCCAGGTCGGTTCGGCGGCGGCGATCGCCTGCCAGTCGAGCAGCGGCAGCAGGTCGATCGCCGTCTCGCCGCCCCACGGCGGCACGATCGCCCGCACCGCCGGGTCGAGCAGCATGGCCTGCAGCTCGGCGGCCCTCGTGGCAGCCGGCGCGCTGACGTGCGTGCCGCCGAGCAGGCACTCGCCGAGCCGGACGTCGTAGCCGCGCCCCCGCACGACGTCGACCCCGGCGTCGAGCCGGCCGCGCAGCCCGGGTGCCACGCCGCTGGAGGGCGCGGTGACGCCGACGACGTCGCCGGGGCGGAGCGGGGCGGGGAAGCGCACGGTCACCGCGGCAGTCTGGCAGGACTCGACACGCATAGCATGCCTATGTAAAGTGGACGTCGTGCCCGCACCGACCGACGTCCACGAGCTGTCCGCGCAGCTGCTGGTGACGAGCGCCCGCCTCACCCGGCTCGCCGCGCGCGTCTCGGGCGCGTCGGCACCCGTCGCCCTGGTGCGCTCGCTCGCCCAGCTCGAGGAGCAGGGCCCGCTGCGGGTCAGCGAGCTGGCCGCCCTCGACCGCGTCTCGCAGCCGACGGCGACCACCCTGGTGCAGAAGCTCGCCGAGCGCGGCTGGGCCGACCGCGGCGCCGACCCGGTCGACGCCCGCGCCGTGCTGGTCACCATCACCCCGGCCGGTCGCCAGGTGCTGGCGCAGGTGCGCACCGCCGCCGCCGAGGCGCTGGTGCCGCGGCTCGAGCGGCTCGACGAGGCGTCGCGCCGCGCGCTGGCCGACGGCGTCACGGTGCTGGCCCGGCTGGTCGACGGCGAGGCCGGGTAGCACCAGCCGCACGACGAACCCACCCGCGACGCCCCACCGACGCCGCACCACCACCGAGGGGAACCGCATGCCCGCGTCACCCGCCACGTCCCGGTCCGCCGGCGACGGGGCCAGCATCCTGCACCAGCCCAAGGCCGTCTGGGCGGTCGCGTTCGCCTGCGTCATCGCCTTCATGGGCATCGGCCTGGTCGACCCGATCCTGCAGCCGATCTCGCGCGAGCTCGGCGCCACGCCGTCGCAGGTGTCGCTGCTGTTCACCAGCTACATGGCGGTGACCGGCGTCGCGATGCTCGTCACCGGCGTCATCGCCAGCCGCATCGGCCCGAAGCCCACGCTGCTCGGCGGCCTGGCGATCATCGTCGTGTTCAGCGCGCTGGCCGGGCACAGCGACACGATCGACCAGATCGTCGAGTTCCGCGCCGGCTGGGGCCTGGGCAACGCGCTGTTCATCGCCACCGCCCTGGCGACCATCGTGGGCGCGGCCAGCGGCGGCGTCGCGAGCGCGATCATCCTGTACGAGGCGGCGCTGGGCATCGGCATCGCCACCGGCCCGCTGGTCGGTGGCCTGCTCGGCGGCATCTCGTGGCGCGGCCCGTTCTTCGGGGTCGCCGCGCTGATGGCCATCGCCTTCATCGCGATCGCCGTCTTCCTGCCGTCGCTGCCGAAGCCGGCTCGTGCGACGTCGCTGGCCGACCCGTTCCGCGCCCTGCGGCACCGCAGCCTGCTCACCGTCGGCATCACCGCCCTGCTCTACAACTTCGGCTTCTTCACCCTGCTCGCCTACACGCCGTTCCCGCTCGACATGACGGCGCACCAGATCGGCTTCATCTTCTTCGGCTGGGGCCTGTGCCTCGCGGTCGCCTCGGTGTTCGTCGCCCCGCGGCTGCAGCTCCGGTTCGGCACCATCCGCGTCGTGGCCGTCGCGCTCACCCTGTTCGCGCTCGACCTGGCGGTCATGGGGCTCTTCACCGACCACAAGCCGGTGCTCGTCGTCTGCGTCGTGGTGGCCGGGATCTTCCTCGGCATCAACAACACGCTGGTGACCGAGACCGTCATGGTCGCCGCGCCGGTCGAGCGCGGCACCGCGAGCGCGGCGTACAGCTTCGTGCGGTTCGCCGGCGGCGCGGTGGCCCCCTGGCTCGCAGGCAAGCTCGGCGAGACCGTCAGCCCGCACCTGTCGTTCTACGTCGGTGCCGGGGCGACCGCCGTCGGGGTGCTGGTGCTGCTCAGCGGACGCCGGGTGCTGGCCCACGTCGACCGGCACGAGCCGGCCGAGCAGGGCGTCGACGAGGCGCAGGTGCTCTCCGCCGCCGACGCCTGAGCCGTCAGGCGGTGCCGGTCGAGGCCGCTCGGCGCAGCGCGTCGAGCGGCATCGGGCGCCCGAGGTGGAACCCCTGCACCATGTCGCAGCCCATGGCGCGCAACGACTCCAGCTGCTCGGCCGTCTCGATGCCCTCGGCCACCACGTGCAGGTCGTGAGCGTGCGCGAGGTCGACGACGGCCCGGACGACGGCGGCCGAGCGGCGGTCGAGGGTGACGTCGGCGACGAACGAGCGGTCGATCTTCATGAAGTCGAGGTCGAAGCGGCGCAGGTACGCCAGCGCCGAGTAGCCGGTGCCGAAGTCGTCGAGGCCGAGCTGCACGCCGAGCTCGCGCAGCTGGCCGAGGTTGCGCACGAGCACGCTGGTCGGCTCGGCGAGGCTGCCCTCGGTGATCTCGACCCGCAGCGACCGGCCGTCGACGCCGGACTGCTGCAGCGCGGTCGCGATGCGGCCGGAGATGCCGGGCACCTGCAGCGACAACGGCGACAGGTTCACCGCGACGCCGAACCCGGCGACCGGCGGGCGCTCGAGCACCTCGCGCACGGCCTGGCTGAACACCGCGACGTCCAGGTCGACGACCAGACCGGCGGTCTCGGCGACCGCCACGAACTCGGTGGGCGGCACCGCGCGGCCGCCGGCGGTCATCCGGGCCAGGGCCTCGCACGACGTCATCCGGTCGTCCGCCGCCGTGGCGCCCAGCGTCAGCACCGGCTGGTACGCCGGACGCACCGCGCCCTCGACGAGCGCCGTCCGCAGCTGCTGCTCCAGATCGAGGCGGTGCGCGGCGACCGCCCGCAGCGACTCGTCGAACGGCACGACCGCTGCGCCGCCCGCGGCCTGGCCGGCGTCGACCGCCAGCGCGGCGTGCCGGTACAGCTCACCGGCCGACGTCCGCTCGCCGCTGCGGTGCAGCGCGACGCCGACGCTGACGCCGATCGTCAGCGGCTCGCCCGCGCCCGGCAGCAGGTACGGCCGCGAGAGGTCGCGGTGCAGCCGGTGCGCCAGCTCGAGCGCCTCGGCCGGGGTGGTGTGCTCGACGAGCACCGCGAACTCGTCGGCGCTCAGCCGGCCCGCCGTGCGCAGCTCGTCCGCGACCGCGGCCAGCCGGCCGCCGACCGCGACCAGCAGCTCGTCGCCCACGCTCTGCCCGTGGCGGGCGTTCACGCCGGCGAAGTGGTCGACGTCGAGCACCAGCAGGGCGGTCGAGCCGCTGTGCCCCACCGCCGACAGCGCCGTGCCCAGCCGCTCCAGCACCTGCGCGCGGTTCGGCAGCTCGGTCAGGGCGTCGGTCATGCTCAGGTGCCGCACCGCGGCCTCGGCCTCGCGGCGGGCGGTGACGTCCTGGGTGGTGCCCCACAGCGCGGTGACCTGGCCGTCGGCGCCGAGCACCGACTCGGCCCACAGGTGCCAGTGCCGCCAGCCGCCCTGCCACCGGTAGCGCAGGTCGACCTCGCCGCTGCCCTCCTGCGCGAACAGGCCATAGAGCAGGGCGTCGTGCGCCGCGCGGTCGTCGGGGTGGATGCCCTCGAGGTACGCGTCGAGACCGCGGCGCTCGTCGTCGAGCCCGGCCAGCCGCTGCCCGCCGTCCAGCCACTCGACGTTCGTGCTGCCCAGCGAGTAGCGCCACACCGACAGCTCGGCCATCCGCTGCGCCACGCCCAGCAGGTGCTCGCGGTCGCGCAGCGCGCGGATGCCCTCCAGGTCGCCCTCGACCTCGGTGACCACCACCGCCACGGCGCGCGGGGCGGGCGGCACGTCGACGTCGTCCGGCACCGGCGGCAGCGGCACGGCACGCACCTGCAGCTGGCGGGCCGCGGATCCGGGCACCGGCCAGCTGAGCAGCTGGGTGCTGGCGCGGCCGGTGGCCAGCACCACGAGCACGGGGTTGTCGCCGTCCCGCACCGGCCGGCCGTCGGCGCGCAGGGCAGGAGCGAGGAGCCCGGACGGCGTCTCGCCGACCAGGTCGTCACCCAGCAGGTGGGTGGCGGCCGCGTTCACCTGCTCGACCCGCCCGTCGGCGCCGACCAGCAGCACGCCCTCGGTCAGCAGCCCGGCCACGGGGTCGCCGAGCAGACCCGGCACGGCGGGGAGCGCGAGCCGGGTCGGGCGCCTGGTCGGACGACCTGCGGAGACGGACACGCAGAGGTCATCGGGTGCGGGCGCGCCCGACTTGACCGGGTGCCCGCGTCAGCTGCGGCGGCAGTCGACCCCGGTGCACTGCGGGCGGCTGCCGTTGGCGAAGGCGGTGTTGCCGCCCAGGTCGACGGCGCCGGGGGCGTAGACGCCGCGACGGGTGTTGCGCACGACGACGTTGCCGCCCAGCTGCGCGCCCGCGACCGGCAGCACGATCGCGTCGCGGTTGCGGGTCAGCACGTTGCGGTTGGCGGTGAGCGAGTACCGCTCGACGCCGGCCACCGTCGTGATGCCGGTGCCGTTGCCCTGGAACACGTTGCGCTCGAGGAGCACGGCGCCGTCCTGGTCGACGCGCACGGCGACCTTGTTGCGGTCGAAGCGGTTGTAGCGCAGCGCATCGGGCACGCCGCCGCCCTGCTCGCTCGAGACCGCGACGTCGTTGTCGCTGAAGACGTTCAGCCGGGACGTCGACCCGCCGGCGAACGTGCTCAGCGCCGTCCTGCTGTGCGAGACGTGGTTCTCGCGCAGGCTGCAGGCGTTCTCGGTGCAGCGGACGCCGATGTCGTTGCGGTCGAGCACCGACGCCCGCAGCGTCAGCGACCCGTTCGAGCCGTTGTAGCCGAAGTCGCTGTCGCGGATCGACGTGCGGTTGATCGAGACGTCCGAGTAGAACGAGAAGACGGCACCGCCGTTGCTCCGGAACGTCGAGCGGTCGATCGCCAGCCGGCCGAACTCAGCCGACGCGCCGGTGCCGTTGTCGAGCACGGTGACGCCGGAGACCACGAGCTTCGGCGGCTGCCCGTCGTCGGGCGGCGAGCCGGTGCCGGCCAGCAGCGCCGTCGCCCAGCCCCGCACCGTGCCGTGCTTCACCCCGGACGTGCCGGACGCCGACGTGAGCACCGCCGTGCCCGACCCGTTGCCCCGCACCGTGTGGCCGCCGAGGTCGAGCGTCACGCCCGGGGCCAGCACCAGGCCGAGGCCCTCGCACGTCAGGTCGCGAGTGAGGGTGCGGCTGCTGGTCACGGTGTCGCCGCAGGACAGCCCCGCCCTGGCGGACGCCGGTGCCGCCGTGCCGAGCGCGGTCGCGACGAGCGCGAGCGTGCCGAGTGCCGCGGCGGTGAGTGCGGTGCGGACGTGCATGTAGGCCCCCCGAGGGCTCGCTGTTCGACCCAGATCCTGCCTCGCCACACATCCTGGTGTCACGAGTTCGAGGGAACCTAGCCGAACGGGTGACGGCCCGGCGAACGGCTCGTTGCGGTAGAGGGCTCGGTGTGATGCGTGGCACAGTGCGGCCATGGAGAGCACGATGCAGCGCACGCCGCTGCTCATCTCGCAGATCCTGACCTTCGGCACCACCGTGCACGCGGCGTCGGAGGTGGTCACCTGGACCGCCGACGGCCCCCGCCGGTCGACGTACGGGGACCTCGGTCGCGACTGCGCCCGGCTGGCCAACGCGCTGCGCGCCCTCGGCGTCGAGGGCGACGAGCGCGTCGCGACCTTCATGTGGAACAACGAGGAGCACCTCGAGCTGTACCTCACCGTGCCAAGCACCGGTGCCGTGCTGCACGCCCTGAACATCCGGCTCTTCCCCGAGCAGCTGGTGTACGTCGCGAACCACGCCGAGGACGTCGTCGTCTTCGTCGACAGCTCGCTCGCCGCCCCCTTCGCGAAGCTGCTCGCCCACCTGCCCCTCGTGCGCGCCGTCGTCGTGAACGGCCCGGTGCCCGACGACGTCCGCGCCGCCCTCGCCGAGCACGGCCGCGCCGTGCACGACTACCGCGAGCTGCTCGACGCCCAGCCCGACACCTACGAGTGGCCGGTGCTCGACGAGGACTCCGCGTCGTCCATGTGCTACACGAGCGGCACCACCGGCAACCCCAAGGGCGTCGTCTACAGCCACCGCTCGAACTACCTGCACGCCATGCA
Organism: Angustibacter aerolatus; assembly: GCF_054776675.1. Lineage (NCBI taxonomy): Bacteria > Bacillati > Actinomycetota > Actinomycetes > Kineosporiales > Kineosporiaceae > Angustibacter > Angustibacter aerolatus. The sequence goes on along the minus strand of NZ_BAAHBM010000042.1, from coordinate 21,445 downwards.
GACCAACATGGGCAGCGCCATGGGCCTGAAGCAGGGCGACCGGATGCTCGCGATCGTGCCGCTCTTCCACGCCAACGCCTGGGGCCTGCCCTACGGCGCGCTGCTGTCCGGGGCGTCGCTGATCATGCCCGACCGCTACCTGCAGGCCGAGCCGCTCGTCGCCATGATCGCCGCCGAGCGCGCCACGACGTCCGCCGCCGTCCCCACCATCTGGACCGCCGTCCTGCACCACCTCGACGAGCACGGCGGCGACGTGTCGTCGCTGCAGAGCACCGTCATCGGCGGCAGCGCCTGCCCGCCCGCCCTCATGCGCGCCTTCCAGGAGCGCTACGACATCGAGGTCATCCACGCCTGGGGCATGACCGAGACCTCGCCCCTCGGCTCCGTCTGCATCCCGCCCACCCAGTCCGAGGGCGAGGAGCGCTGGCGCTACCGCGAGTCGCAGGGCCGCATCTCGCCGCTCGTGCAGACCCGCGTCGTCGGCCCCCTCGGCGACGAGGTGCCCTGGGACGACGAGTCCGTCGGCGAGATCGAGGTCGCCGGCCCCTGGATCACCGGCTCCTACTACCGCGAGGACGCCCCCGAGAAGTTCGACGACGGCTGGCTGCGCACCGGCGACGTCGGCTCGATGACCCCCGACGGGTACCTGCGCCTCACCGACCGCGTGAAGGACGTCATCAAGTCCGGCGGCGAGTGGATCAGCTCCGTCGACCTCGAGAACGCCCTCATGTCCCACCCCAAGGTGCTCGAGGCCAGCGTCGTCGGCGTCCCCGACGAGAAGTGGGGCGAGCGCCCCCTCGCCACCGTCGTCGTCGCCGAGGGCGAGTCCGTCGACGCCGAGGAGCTGCGCACCCACCTCGCCGACAAGGTCGCCAAATGGCAGGTCCCCGAGCGCTGGGCCTTCATCGACGAGGTCCCCAAGACGAGCGTGGGCAAGTTCGACAAGAAGGTCCTTCGTCAGCGGTACGCGGACGGGGAGCTGTCGGTCACCACGCTCTGACCTTTCGTAGGGCTGCGCGGGGAGGCCCGGCCCACGTACGGAAGACCGACGGGAGACCCGTGCGGGAAGCGTGAAGATCCTCCAGCAGGCGCGATCGGGGCCGATCACGCACAGCAGCGCCGGTTAGGGTGCCCTTCGGGGGCGATGGCGCCTGCTGTGTCCGGACGTCCGTTTCTCTCTCGCCCACCGTGGAGGTCGAGCGCGCATGCTGCACCGCGTCGGTGCCTCTCGTGGGCGGCACGTCGCCGCGCCGAAGCACGGGCCCGTGGTGCGCGCGGTGCGCGGGGTGCTGGTCGGGAGCGTCGGCGTGCTGGTGCTGGGGCTGCTGGTCGGCACGGTGGTGGTGCGGCGGCTCGAGGGCAACATCACGGCCACCGACATCACCGGGGCGCTGGGCAACCTGCGGCCCAGGGCGCAGGGTACGAAGGACCCGAACACGAACCTCGGGCCGATGAACATCCTGCTCATGGGGTCGGACAACCGCAGCGACCTGACGGACGCGAGCGACTACGGCGCCGCCACCGAGGGCGCGCGCAGCGACACGACGCTCGTGGTGCACCTGTCGGCCGACCGCAGGAACGTCGTCGTGGTGAGCATCCCGCGCGACTCGATGGTGCCGATGCCCAGCTGCAAGGACCCCGACGCGACGCTGCAGGGCGCGAAGGTCGAGCAGTTCAACGCCGCGTTCTCGCTCGGCGGCGCGGGGTGCACGGTGAAGACCGTCGAGGCGAACACCGGCATCCGCATCGACCACTACGCGGTGCTGAACTTCGACGGGTTCAAGCAGATGGTCGACGCGCTCGGCGGGGTGGACGTCTGCCTCACCCAGCCGGTGAAGGACGTCAAGAGCCACCTCGACCTGCCGGCCGGCACCACGAAGGTCAAGGGCAACCAGGCCCTGGCGTTCGTTCGGGTCCGGCACATCGGCGACGGGTCCGACATCAGCCGCATCGGCCGGCAGCAGGCGTTCCTGTCGGCCGTCGTGCGCGAGGCGACGAGCAGCGGGCTGCTGCTGCGCCCCGACCGGCTGCTGGGGTTCCTCGACGCCGCCACGAAGTCGCTGACCACCGACCCCGACCTGGCCAACGTGCGGCAGCTGTCGAACCTGGCGCTGCAGATCAAGAACGTGAAGACGTCGAGCGTGCGGTTCGTGACGGTGCCGATCCGCGCGTACCCGCCCGACCCGAACCGGGTCGAGTGGACGCAGGCCGCCGACGCGCTGTGGGAGAGCATCCGCACCGACCAGGGTCTGCCCGGCGACAAGAAGTCGTCGAAGCCGGCGGCGACCGAGGCGCCGCTCACCGTCGCCCCGAGCGAGCTGTCGGTGAAGGTGCTGAACTCCAGCGGTGCGAGCGGCCTGGCCAAGCAGGCCGGCGCGGCGCTCGCGGCGCAGGGCTTCGACGTCACCGGCACCGGCAACGGTGCGGGGGCCGCGGCGCGCGGTGCGGTCGTGCACTACCCCGAGGGGCAGCGCGAGGCGGCGCGCACGCTGGCCGCCGCCTTCCCGAAGGCGTCGCTGATGGTCGACGACACGCTGAGCAGCGGCTTCGTCGTCGACCTCGGCAAGGGCTCGCCGTCCGTCGTGGCCGTGCCGAACCGCGTCGGCACCGACGACCTGCCGGCGCAGCCGGTGAAGGCGCCCGCGGTGCCGCGCTCGGCGACGCCGACGATCACCGCCCGGGTCGCGTCCGACACCACCTGCTCCGAGGGCTGACCGACCCTCGCTTTGCCGGTGCGCTCGGCCGACCGGTACGCTGCACGGGCTGCCTGGAGGCGTCGCATAGTGGCCTAGTGCGCCCGCCTGCTAAGCGGGTTTGGGATGAAACCCATCGCGAGTTCAAATCTCGCCGCCTCCGCCGTACCAGCACGCCGACGCCCCGCCGGTCTCGACCGGCGGGGCGTCCGCGCGTCCGGGGTCAGTCGATCGACAGCCGCTCGGTGTCCGGCACCGCCGCGTACACGCTGGCGCCGCCGGGCTCCGGGTGCACGACGTCCGTGACGCCGCGGGCGGCCAGCGCCCCGGCGTCCGCCGCGGTGCGCGAGGTGACGACGGTCGGCCGCCCGCCGTCCGCGGCGACCTGCATCCAGGCGGTGAAGACCCGCCCGCCGGGCGCGCAGTCGCCGCGGTGCAGCGGCAGGTCGTCGTCGTCGACCTCGACCACCACGGCGGTGCCGCGTGGCGGCGGGGCGGACGACGCCCGCACCTCCGCGGCGACCTCGGCGAACGCCCGGCCGACCGGCTTCACCGTGCCGCCCGCGTCGTGCAGCCCGAGGGTGTGCTCGAGGTCCGGGAAGTCGGCGAGCGAGCGGTCGACGTCGTGCGAGCACCACCAGGTGACGCCCCACAGGTCGGGGCAGTCGGCGGCGGCGCGCACCGTCTCGCGGACGAAGTCCGGCGCCTGCGCGGTGTCCATCACGTTCAGCGGCGCACCGACCTCCTGCAGCCACACCGGCCGCCCGGCGTCGACGGCGAACGCGGTCGACAGCTCGATCAGGTACTCGGCGTGCCGGCGGCTCTGCACCGACTCGGGCCCGTACGCCTGCGCGGTGCCGTTGAAGACCCACGAGTGCACGGCGGTGACGTCGCCCAGCCGGCTGGCGTGCGCGGGCGTGAACGGGTGCCCGTCGAGGTAGAAGGCGGCGTCGTACGGCGCGTGCAGCCGCAGCGTGGAGGCGTCGTCCGGCACGGCCCCGAGCAGCCGGCGCAGCCACGACTCGACCTGTGCCGGCGTGGCGGGGGAGGCGTTCGGGTGCGGCGCGCCGGAGAACTGGTTCAGCTCATTGCCCAGCGTCAGGCCGAGGTAGCCGGGCAGGTCGGCGAGCGCACCGTGCACCGAGCCGACCAGCTGCTCGAGCGCCTCGACCACGTCGTCGTCGGTGAACAGGTTGCGGGTGTGCCAGGTGGTCACCCAGCTGGGCAGGAAGTCGAAGCTCGACAGGTGCCCCTGCACGACGTCGACGCTCACGTCGAGCCCGCTGCGCTGCGCCACCTCCGCCACCGCGCGGACGTCGGCCAGTGCGCGCTCGCGGATCAGCGTGCGGTTCGGTTGCAGCAGCGACCAGAGCGGGAACAGCCGCACGTGGTCGAGCCCGAGCGCGGCGACGGCGTCGAGGTCGCGCGCCACCGCGTCGAGGTCGAGGTCGAGCCAGGCGTGGAACCAGCCCTGCGAGGGGGTGTAGTTCGCGCCGAAGCGCACGTCCCTCACGACGGTTCGGACGGGTCCCGGGGGACGTCGCCGCTCGCCTCGAGCGACGACAGCAGCACCCGTCGTCCGCCGGCGAGGTCGGTGGCGGTCGAGTCGAGCCAGGGCTCGGGCTGCTCGGGCAGCCCGCGGGCCGCGATGCCCTCGACCAGCGCGGCGCGCGTCGTCTCGACGGACGCGCCCCGGTGCTGGTGGTAGAGCTCGACCAACAGGTCCTGCAGGGTGTGGGTGGTGCGGGCCTGGCCGTCACGATCGTCGTCTATGGGCACCCCCCGACCATCCCGCGCGCACCGCCGGCCTGCCACTTCTCGGCCTGCCGGCAGCGGGTGACCCTGGTGGCTGGCGGCCCGGCGGGAGTCTGGCAGGGTCGGGGGATGCGCAGCGGCCCCCGCACGACCGTGACGACGCTGGCCGTGGCCGCCGGCCTGCTCGCCGCCGGGTGCTCCGGCGGTGGAACCGCACCCGGCGACCGAGCCGGCGGCACGGCGGGTGCGCCCACGACCTCCGCGCCGGCCACCGGCCCGTCGTCCGGCCAGACCCCGGCCACGGCGTCGGGCACCGCCTCGTCCACCGCCTCGGCCACTGCGTCGACCACTGCCTCGGCCACCGCCTCGCCCGCCGCCGACGCGACGGCGGCGGGGCGGCGTCAGCTGCCGCGCGGTGGCACGACGCTGTTCCCGCGGTACCGGCTGGTCGGCTACTCCGGCGCCCCGGGGTCGAAGGCCTTCGGGCGGCTCGGCGTCGGCGACCTCGACGAGCGCGTCGACGAGATCGAGCGCCGCGCGAGGCCGTACGCCGACGGGCGCACCGTGCTGCCGGTGCTCGAGCTGATCACCGTGGTGGCCACCGGCAGCCCCGGCGCGGGCGGCGACTACTCGCAGCGGGTGCCCGACGCCACGATCGCGCGGTACCTGAAGGCGGCCCGTCGGCACAAGGCGCTGCTGCTGCTCGACGTCCAGCCCGGCCGGGCCGACTTCCTGCCGCTGGTGAAGGACCTGCGCCCGTGGCTCGAGCAGCCGGACGTCGGCCTGGCGCTCGACCCCGAGTGGGCCGTCGGGCCGAAGCAGGTTCCGGGGCGGGTGTTCGGCCGAACCACCGGGGCCGAGCTCGACGGCGTGGCCGCCTACCTCGACGGCATCGTGCGGGCGGAACGGCTGCCGCAGAAGGTGATGGTCTTCCACCAGGTCGCCGCGAAGGTGGTGCGCGAGCAGTCGGCCATCCGCAGCCGCCCCGGCGTCGCGGTGATCAAGAGCGTCGACGGCATCGGGTCGCGGTCGGCCAAGACCGACACCTGGCGGGTGCTCGTGCGCGACCTGCCGCGCGGCGTCCGCCCGGGCTTCAAGCTGTTCTACGTCGAGGACGCCCGGCACGGGAAGCTCATGACGCCGAAGCAGGTGCTGGGGCTGCGGCCGAAGCCCGACTACGTGCTGTACGAGTGACGGACTAGAGCCCGCGCAGGAACCGGGCGGCCACCGGCCCGGCGACGGTGCCCCCGCTCGCGCCCTCCTCGACGAGCACCGCGAACGCGACGTCACCCTGCCACCCGGTGATCCAGGCCCGCGTGCGCGGCGGGTCGTCGGTGCCGAACTCGGCCGTGCCGGTCTTGGCGCGCACCTCGCCGCCGTCGACGTCGCGCAGCGCGGTGCCGGTGCCGTCGGTGACCACCGAGCGCATCAACGACCGCAGCGTCGTGACGTCGCCGTCGTCCAGCGCCTTCGCGGTCGGGGCCGTCGCGCCGGTGTCGACCAGCGTGGGCGGCAGGTAGCCGCCGCGCGCCACCGATGCGGTCGACACGGCGACGGCGAGCGGTGACACCAGCACCCGGCCCTGGCCGAACGACGCCGCGGCCTTGTCGACGTCGGACGTCGTGGCCGGCACGCTGCCGCTGAACGCGTCGGTGCCGAGCGCGTCGTAGTCGACGCCGATGCCGGTGCTCGCCGCGGTGCGCCGCAGGTCGTCGGCGTCGAGCCGCGGCGACAGGCCGACGAACGCGGTGTTGCACGACCTCGCGAAGTCGGTGCGGAACGGCACGGCGCCGAACTGCTCCGCCTCGAAGTTGCGGAAGGTGCGGCCGTCGACGGTCGCGGTCTGCGGGCACTCGACCCGGTCGTCGGCCCGCAACCCCTTGCCCAGCAGCGACAGCGTGGTCACGACCTTGAACGTCGAGCCCGGCGGGTACCGGCCCACGAGCGCGCGGTCGAGCCCGGTGGCGGGGCTGTTCGCGACGGCGAGCACCGCCCCGGTCTGCACGCTGACGGCGACCAGCGCGGCCGGCTGGTCGAGGTCCTGCAGCGCCCGGTCGGCGGCCTCCTGCACGTCGGTGGCGAGGGTCAGCGCGAGCGGCTTCCCCGTCGTCGCCGCGACCTCGTACAGCGTGCGCGGGTCACCCTCGGACACCGCCTCGACGACGGTGCCCGGGGTGCCGGCCAGCTGCTCGTCGTACTGCCGCTGCAGGCCCGAGACCCCTGCGACGTCCCCCGCGGCGTACCGGCCGCCGCCCTTCGTGACCATCTCGGCGGTCACCGGCCCGACCGACCCGAGCAGCGCCCGGGCGAACTCCCGCGTGGGCGCGAGCGGCTGCGTGCGCTCGCGGAACACCACGCCCGGCAGCGGCCGCAGCTTCGTGCGCACCGCGTCGTAGTCGTCGCGGCGCAGGGTGATGACGTCGACGAACGCGTCGGGGGAGGCCGCCGACACCCGCTTCGCCAGCGGTGCCGCCTCGACGTCGGTCAGCTTCGCGACCTTCGCGGCCAGCGCCGCGACGGAGCCGGTGACCCGCCGGGGCTGGATGCCGACGTCGACGACCTCGCGGTCGGTGACCAGCACCTGCTTGCCGGCACCGGTGATCTCCGCGCGGTCGGGCTGGTCGCGCCGCACCCGCAGCACGTCGCCGGCCCGGACGTCGGGCGCCACCAGCTGCTGCCCGGCCGCCACCTGCCAGCGCTCGGCGTGCGTGAGCCGCAGCGGCAGCGTGCTGCGCCAGACCGCCCCGCCGCCCAGCGGGTAGGCGACGACGAGGGGCGCCGTGGCGACGTCGCCGGAGACGGTGGTGGCCCCGGCGGTGACCGTCGGCCGGGCCAGGGCCTTCACGGTGGCGGCTCGCGCGGTCTGCGCCGCCGCGCCGGTCGTGCCGGCCAGCGGCAGGCCCGACACGTCGCCCGCCCGCAGCGCGGCCGCCACCTGCCCGACCAGGCGGGCGGCGGCCTGCTCCTTCGCGGTCTGCGCCCGGCGCTGCAGCACCACCGCGAGCGCCCCGGCCGCGAGCACCACCACCAGCGCGGCAGCGACGATCCACGGCCACCGACGACGCGTCCCCTGCATGCCGTCCATCCAACCCGATCCGGTGTGCAGGACCGGTGGAGGGCCGGTCAGCAGGTCGCGTCGATCGAGACCGCCTCCGCGTCGTCCTTCGCGCCCTTCTTCTTCTTGCCCTTCTTCGGCACCTTGGTGACCGCCTTCTGCACCAGCTCGCGGATGTGCGTGAAGTCGGGGTGCACGGTGCTGATCACGTCGCTGGTGAACGGCAGGCTGCTCACGCCACCGCCCTGCACCCGCTGCACGAGCGTCACCCAGGCCGGCAGGTCGCTGCGCGGGACGTCGGTCGAGAGGTTGCGCTGCAGCACCTTGGCCAGCCGCGGGTAGCGGGCCAGCAGGGTCGCCGGGTTCGACTGGTCGAGCAGCGCGCCGACCATGCAGCGCTGCCGGCGCATGCGGTCGTAGTCGTCCGACCCCTCGCGCGAGCGGCTGAACCACAGGGCGCGGTAGCCGGTGAGCCGCTGGGTGCCGGGCTCGATCCAGCCGGTGATCGGCAGCGCGGCACCGGTCGCCTGGTTGTGGCCGCCGCCGATCGGGATGCGTCGCGGCACGTCGACCACGACGCCGCCCATCGCGTCGACCAGCCCGCTGAAGCCCTTCAGGTCGATGATCGTCGTGTAGTCGATGCGCAGTCCGAGCACCTCGCCGATCACGCCGCGCACGGTCTCGAGCCCGGGCGAGCGCACCCCGGGGAACAGGTCCTTGTGGTTGTCGGCCTCGGTCCACACGGCGTTCAGCAGGCACTCGCTGCCGCAGTCGTACCCGTTCGGCCACAGCCGGTGCAGCGGGTTGCTGCTGGGGAACGGCACCCGCTGCAGGTTGCGCGGCAGGCTCAGCAGCACCGTGCGGCCGGTCTTCGTGTCGATGCTCGCGACCATCATCGAGTCGGTGCGCACGCCCGTCCGGTCGGTGCCGGCGTCCGACCCGAGCAGCAGCATGTTGACCCGCGGCGTGCTGGCCCACGGGTCGGCGCGGGTCTGACCGGTCGGCTTCGCGACGCCGGGCTGCGGGGCGGCGGACGCGTCGTCCTCGAACAGGGTCTGCACCACGTCGCGCTGGATGAGCGCGTAGCGGGTGGCGAAGGAGTCGGGGACGGCGACCGCCGCGGCCAGCACCGCGACCAGGGCCACCCCGCCCGCCCGCTGCAGGGGCGTCGTCGAGCTGGGCCGGGCCGCCCAGCCGGTGAGCGCGATGCTGGCGACCCACACCAGCCCGGCCACCACGGCGAGCACGGCCAGCACCACGAGCGCGTCGGGCCGGACGGTGAGCCCCAGCGCCCACTCGCGGGTCGGGCGGTCGAGGACGACGGCCAGGCCGAACAGCGCCAGCAGCACCACCGGCAGCAGCACCAGCGCCCCGACGATCTTGCGGCCGGCGGCGATCAGCCCGACGCCCGGCACCAGCGCCAGCACCGACAGCAGCGAGAAGCGCAGCATGCCGTCGTGGTGCACGGCGTGCCGCGGGCCGGGGCGCGGTTCGCGCTCGCGACGCGAGGAGCGGTGCCGCGGGCCCTGCACCCGGGTGCGGCTGAACGCGGTGGGGCCCTGGCCGGGCACGGGCTCGTCGGTGCCGGGGTCGAGCTGCAGCAGCGGCCTGGACCCGTGCCCCTCGCTCATGCCCACCTCTCGCGGCGCCGTGTGGCCCGCCCGCGCGGGACCTGCGCTCATTCGACCACGTGCACGCGTCGCCTGCCCTCAGGTCGGGCCGGACCTACACGGCCCCTTCACGCGTCGTCCCCGCCCGCCGTCCTGGGGCGCGAGCCACGTGAAGTGGGCTCCCGCACCGTTCGAGGGGTGTGCACGCCCATGGAACGGTGCGCGAGCCAACTGAACGTGGCTCGCGAACGAGCGGGGTCAGGCCTCGCAGCGGGCGACGAGCTCGGACGCCGTGCCGAGGTCGGCCGCGGGGTCGGCGGCCCCGGCGAGGGCCCAGAGCAGCAGGCAGACGCCGACGCAGCCGGGGTCGGGGGCGCCGAGGCCGCGCTCGCCGACGTAGCTCGCGCGGCCGATGCGGGCGACCACCCGGTACGTCGCGGCGGTGGTGGTCTCGGCGGCGCGGGTCGCCTCGGCGAGGTCGGCGGCGTCGAGCCCGGGCATCGCGGCGTGCAGCGCGTCGACGTCCGCGCGGTCGCCGCGCTCGGCCTCACCGACCCGCTGCACGGCGGCCAGCCCGGCGAGCAGGCCCACCGCCACGGCCGCGACGACGTCGGCGTCCTCGTGCACGGCGGCGGCGACGTCCTGCAGCAGCAGGCCGAACAGCGGGCCGGACGTGCCGCCGACCTCGTCGAGGAACACCGCGGCGGCGAGGTCGGCCGCGGCGCCGTCGTCCGCCCCGGTGGTGGCGTCGAGGCGGCGCACCACCCGGCGGGTGGCGTCGCGCAGGTTGTCACCGAAGTCGCCGTCGCCGCTCAGCTCGTCGAGGCGGGTGAGGGCTGCGTGCTGCTCCTCGACGGCGGCGGCCCAGCGGCGCAGCGCGGTCTCGAGCACGGTCACGACGTCCTCCCGGGGAACGCGGGCGTGACGCTGGGCGCCCGCCACAGGTCGAGCCAGCCGGGTGCGAGCCGGGTCAGCGTGAGCGAGAAGCCGTGCATGTCGAGCGCTGCGACGAAGGTGCCGACCAGCGAGTCGACGACGCGCAGCCCGTGCTCGGCCAGCAGCGGCTCGACGAGCTCGCGGACGGCGTACAGCTCGAGCGCGGTCGCCGAGCCGAGCCCGTTCACCAGCAGCAGCACGTCGGCGCCCTCGCCCGGCAGCCCGGCGGCCAGCCGCTGCACCAGGGTGTCGAGCAGGTCGGGCAGCTCGGGGCGCGTCACCGTCTGCTGCGCCCGCTCGCCGTGGATGCCGACGCCGAACTCGAGCTCGTCGTCGGCGAGGTCGAACGCCGCCCGGCCCGAGCGCGGGGAGGTCTGCGCCCGGCCGGCCACCGCCAGGCTGCGCGAGGCCCCGGCGACGGCGGTGCCGAGGTCGGCCAGCTCGTCGAGGCCCAGCCCGGTGTCGGCGGCCGCGCCGAGCAGCTTCTCGACCACGACCGTGGCGGCGGTGCCCCGGCGTCCGGTCGCCGTGGCGTCGCTCTCGGTGGCGAGGTCGTCGTCGACGAGCACCCGGCGCACCTGGATGCCGTCGTGGCGCAGCCGCTCGGCCGCGATGCCGAAGTTGATCCGGTCGCCGGTGTAGTTCTTCACCACGTGCACGACGCCGGCGGGTCCGGCGGCCGACCGGCTGGCCTCGAGCACCTGGCGGTTGTGCGGCGACGCGAACACCTGGCCGGGCGCGACGGCGTCCAGCATCCCGGTGCCGAGGAACCCGGCGTGCAGCGGCTCGTGCCCCGACCCGCCGCCCCCGACCAGCCCGACCCGGCGTCCGGACGCGCGGTGCCTGGCCCGCAGGTGCAGCGGCTCCTCGACGAGCTCGACCAGGTCGGCGTGCGCCCGCGCGAACCCGCGGCACGACACCGCGACCGCGTCGTCGGCGGGCAGGAAGGGACGGCTCACGCCCCCACCCTGGCCCCGCCCCCGCCGAGATGCGAGCAGCGGTTCACGACACGCCGTCCCGGTGAACCGCTGCTCGCACCTCGGCACCGGGCTGGGCCGGACGGGTGACACCCGGGCGGCGGCTCGGTGACCGCGGGGCCGCGGTCGATGACGGGTGCATGGTGTCCCTCCGCGTTCGCGCCCGCGTCGCCCGGCTGGTGGTCGCGGCGCTGCTGCTCACCCTGCTCGGCGCGCTGCCCGGCGGCGGGACGGCGGTGGCGTCGTCGGCGAGCGCCCGGGCGAAGGCGCTGCGGGCGAGCGACACGAAGTCGGCGTGCCTGTACTCCGCGCACGACCTGCGCCGGTTCCGCGCCCGCGAGCGGCAGGCCCGCACGACGATCAGCTGCGCCGGCGTCTACAACGACACCGCGCCCACCTGGGCCACCTGGCAGGACCCGTGGTTCGGGCACGCACCCGCCGCGCAGCCGCAGTACGACTGGGACGGCTGGGTGCGGGGCGGCACGGGTCGCTACCTCGTCATCACGCAGTCGATGGTGCCGGCGGGTGCGAGCCGGTCGTGGCGGGCGAGGGGCGCCTCCGGCGCGTACGACGCGCACATCCGCGCGCTCGGCCGCAACCTCGTGCGCTACGGCATGGGTGGCAGCGTCATCCGGCTGGCGCCCGAGGCCAACGCGACCTGGCGGTTCGACTCGATGGGCACCACGGCGGCCCAGCGCCGCGACTGGCTGCGCTACTGGCGGCACTTCGCCAAGGTGCTGAAGTCGGTGCCGGGGTCGCGGTTCCAGCTCGACTGGACGGTGCTGGCCGGTGTCGGCGTGCCGCTCGAGTCGATCTACCCGGGCGACGCGGCGGTCGACGTCGTGGGCGTCGACGTCTACGACTGGGCCTCGGGCTGGGTCGGACGCCGGCAGCCCGTGCGCTGGACGCACCAGTGGCGCTCGGCCACCGGGCTCGGCGAGGTCGTGCACCTGGCCGCCCGGCACCGCAAGCCGCTCGGCATCGGCGAGTGGGGGCTGGTGCCGAAGCGGCTGCGCGAGGGCGCCGGCGACGACCCGGCGTTCGCCCGCGAGCTGTCGCGGGTCGTGGCCGCGCACGTCACGCGTTACCAGAGCTACTTCGACAAGGACGTCGGCAACACCCTGTCGCTCGACCACGCGCCGCGCACCCGTGCCGTCTGGGCCGCGATGGCCCGCGCCTCGACCGCCCGGGCCCGGGCCCGCCACTGACCCGCGGGTCAGACCATCCCGAGGCGCGCCTTGAGGGCGTCGAGCTCGGCCACGAGCAGGGTCGGCAGCGTGTCGCCGAACCTCGCGAACCACTCCTCGATCTGGGGCACCTCGGCGCGCCACTCCTCGTCGTCGACGCGCAGGGCGACGGCCAGGTCGTCGGCGCTCAGGTCGAGGCCGTCGACGTCGAGCGACTCGGGGGTGGGCACCCGGCCGATGGGGGTCTCGACCGCCGCGGCCGTGCCGTCGAGGCGCTCGCAGACCCACTTCAGCACGCGGCCGTTCTCGCCGAAGCCCGGCCACACGAAGCGGCCCTCGTCGTCGCGGCGGAACCAGTTGACGTACAAGATCTTCGGCAGCTTCGCGGCGTCGGCGCCCTTGCCCACGTCGATCCAGTGCTGGAAGTAGTCACCGGCGTCGTAGCCGATGAACGGCAGCATCGCCATCGGGTCGCGCCGCACCACGCCCACCTGACCGGTGGCCGCCGCCGTGGTCTCCGACGACAGCGTGGCGCCCATGAACGTGCCGTGCACCCAGTCGCGCGACTCGGTGACGAGCGGCACCGTCGTGCGCCGGCGGCCGCCGAACAGGATCGCCGAGATCGGCACGCCGTCCGGGTCGTCGTACTCGGGGGCGAGGATCGGGCACTGCGAGATCGGGGTGCAGAACCGGCTGTTGGGGTGCGACGACGGCTCGTCGGAGGCCGGCGTCCAGTCGCGGCCCTTCCAGTCGGTGAGGTGCGCCGGGGGCTCGTCGGTCATGCCCTCCCACCACACGTCGCCGTCGTCGGTGAGCGCGACGTTCGTGAACACCGAGTTGCCCTGCTCGATGGCGCGCATGGCGTTCGGGTTGGTCTGCCACCCGGTGCCCGGCGCGACCCCGAACAACCCGGCCTCGGGGTTGGTCGCGTACAGCTGACCGTCGGCGCCGAACCGCATCCACGCGATGTCGTCACCCAGCGTCTCGACCGTCCAGCCCGGGATCGTCGGCTCGAGCATCGCCAGGTTGGTCTTGCCGCAGGCGCTCGGGAACGCGGCCGCCACGTAGCGGACGGTGCCGTGCGGGTCGGTGAGCTTGAGGATCAGCATGTGCTCGGCGAGCCAGCCCTCGTCGCGCGCCATCGCCGACGCGATGCGCAGGCTGTAGCACTTCTTGCCCAGCAGGGCGTTGCCGCCGTAGCCCGAGCCGTAGCTCCAGATCGCCCGCTCCTCCGGGAACTGCACGATGTACTTCGTCTCGCTGCACGGCCACGGGACGTCGTCCTGCCCGGGCTGCAGCGGGGCGCCGAGCGAGTGCAGGGCGGGCACGAACGGCGCGTCGGTCTCCTCGATGCGCTGCAGCACGTCGGTGCCGATCCGCGCCATCACCCGCATCGACGCGACGACGTAGGCGCTGTCGGTGATCTCGACGCCGAACATCGGGTGGCTCGACTCGAGGCTGCCCATGACGAACGGGATGACGTACATCGTGCGGCCGCGCATCGAGCCGCGGTACAGCTCGGTCATCGTGGCCTTCATCTCGGCCGGGGCGACCCAGTTGTTCGTCGGTCCGGCGTCCGCGGGGTCGACGCTGCAGATGAACGTGCGGTCCTCGACGCGGGCGACGTCGCCCGGGTCGCTGGCGCAGTGGAACGAGTTCGGCTTGCGGGAGGGGTCGAGGCGGGTGAACGTGCCGCGCTCGACGAGCAGGTCGGTGAGCTCGACCCACTCGGCCTCGGTGCCGGTCACCCAGTGCACCCGCTCGGGGGTGGTCAGCTCGGCGACCTCGTGCACCCAGGCCAGGAGGCCGGCGTGCGTCGTGGGCGGGCGCACGGTGGGCTCGGTGCGCACGGACGTGGTGTCGGCACTCATCGCAGCGTCTCCCCTTCGCGCGGTCGTCGTCGTCCGCGCCGGTTGCGTCGCCGGGGTGTCCGGCGGGCTGTTCGGTCACCGTAGACCCGGCATCCGGGCGCTCAGGGCCGGAAATCGGGCACTGCCCGGTGAGGTCCCTCACAGGCCCGGACGACGTTGCCGGGTTCTTGCGCGGGCCTGCCGTGACCTTGCGGATCGTGACGCAGGGTGACCGGACGGCCTGTGGGACGACCGCCCGGGTGAAATGCGCCCTCCGGCAACGAAAGTCCCGCTTCTGCGGGCAAGGTGACATTCTGGGATGTCGACATCTCGAGCATGTCCCCACGCCGAAGCCCTCGTCGCCTCGCTCCCGCCCTGCTCGCGCTCACCGCCCTGGTGTGCGCGGTGGCGGCCACCGTCGTGCCCGCGACCCCGGCGGCCGCGACCGCCCGTCCGGCCGCAGTCACCGCCGCCGCGCAGGTCGACCCCGCGACGCGCGACAGCAAGCTGGCGTGCGCCTACACCGAGAACGACCTCACCAAGCTGCAGCAGCTCGGGTGGATGCTCGGCCGGCAGCTCGACTGCGCCTCGGTCTTCGCCGACACCGCCCCCACCTGGGCGACGTGGGAGGACCCCTGGTTCGCGCACATGCCGATCGACCAGCCGCAGTACGCCTGGAAGAAGTGGCTCGACGCCGGCGGCCGCACGCTGGTGATCAGCCAGTCGCTGGTACCGAACGGCATCGACCCCGACTGGCGCGCCAAGGGTGCGGCCGGCGAGTACGACGACCACGTCCGCGCGCTGGCCCGCAACCTGGTGTCGTACGACATGGGCGGCTCGATCATCCGGCTCGCGCACGAGGCGAACGGCAGCTGGTCGTACGACTGGCTGGGCGACACCGCCCAGCAGCGCGCCGACTGGAAGGCCTACTGGGCCCGGTTCGCCGCGGTGATGAACTCCGTGCCCGGCGCGTCGTTCGAGTTCGACTGGACCGTGAACGCCGCCTCGCCCGCCGTCCCGTTCGACGACTACTACCCCGGTGACGCGGCCGTCGACGTGATCGGCATCGACCAGTACGACTGGGCGTCGGCGTGGGTCGGCAAGGCCCAGCCCGCCCGCTTCAGCTACCAGCGCTCGCTGGCGCTCGGGCTCGACGCGCTGGTCGCCTTCGGCAAGGCGCACGGCAAGCCGCTGAGCGTGCCCGAGTGGGGCCTGGTGCCGGCGTCGATCCCGGAGGGCATGGGCGACGACCCCGCGTACGCCGACCTGCTGGCCGCGGTCGTGCGCGACAACCCCACCCGGTACCAGTCGTACTTCGAGGTCACCGGCACCGTGAACCAGAAGCTGGCCGACTCGGCCGGCACCCGCGCCGCCTGGAAGCGCCACTACGGCGTCGGCGGCGACGCGTGGAAGCCGTCGCCGGTGCGCCCGATCGCCCCGACCCCGACGTACCCAGCGGTGCCGGCCGACCTCGACACGCGCACGCCGTGCCTCGACGAGTCGAGCAGCCTCACCACGCTGCAGACGGCCGGGTACCTGCTCGGCCGCACCCTGCCCTGCGCCGTGCTGCACGACGAGAACGCGCCGACCTGGGCCACCTGGAGCGACCCGTGGGTGACGCACATGCCCAGGGACCAGACGCAGTACCAGTGGGCGTCGTGGCTCGCGGCGTCGTCCGCCCGCACCGTGGTGCTCGCGCAGAACCTGGTGCCGGCCGAGGCGCCGGACGACTGGCGCACCCGCGGCGCCGCCGGCGAGTACGACGGGTACGTGCGCGACCTCGGCGCGAACCTGGTGGCCCGCGGCTTCGGACGGGCCGTCATCCGGCTGGCGCCCAAGGCGAACGGCGACTGGGCGAAGGACTCGGTCGGCAGCACCGCCGCCGACTGGAGCGCCTGGCGCAGCTACTGGGCGCGCGCCGCGAACGTCCTTCGGGCCACCCCGGGCAGCGACTTCGACGTCGAGTGGTCGCTGAACGCCGGCTACCGCAACCTGCCGCTCGACCAGATCTACCCCGGCGACCAGGCCGTCGACGTCGTCGGCATCTCGATGCTCGACAGCGCCCCGACCGCCGTGGGTGCCGCCCAGCCCGCGCGCTGGCAGTACCAGAAGGCGGTCGCCGGCGGCCTCGACACCCAGGTCGCCTTCGCCCGCACGCACGGCAAGCCGATCGCGTTCTCGGAGTGGGCCGCGCTGCCCACGAGCCGGGCGGACGGCGCGGGCGACGACGCGTACTACGCCGACCAGATCTCGGCCCTGGTGCGGGGTGTGCCCACCCGGTACCAGGCGTACGTCAACACCCCGAACGGGTCGGTGCTGCGGCTGCAGGACGCGTCCGGCGTCCGGGCGTCGTGGAAGCGGCACTACGGCGTCACCGGGGACGCCCTGCGCTGACGAGGTCGTCTTCCGTACAGTCTTGTGGGTGCACGCACCCGCCGGCTCGCCCCGACGCGCCCGGCTGGGGCTGCTGGTCGTGGTCGTCGCGGTGCTGGCGGCGGGGGTGGGCGCCGTGCTGGTGGGCCGGCCCGGTGCCGACGAACCGGCCGGCCCGGCGTCCACCAGGGCGTGCGTCTACACCTCGCACAGCATCGCCCGCCTGCAGCAGTTCTCGCAGCAGGTGGGGCACCAGTACGACTGCGCGCTGGTGTTCAACGACGTCGCCACCACGTGGCCGGCGCTGGTGAACCCCTGGTTCGTGCAGGGCGGGGACGCCGACAAGCGGTGGGACCAGTGGGTGCGGCAGAGCCCGTCGCGCCGGCTGGTGATCGCGCAGTCGCTGGTGCCCGGCCAGGCGCCGGAGGACTGGCGCGCCAGGGGCGCCGCGGGTGAGTACGACGCGCAGTTCGCCGCGCTGGGGAAGACGCTGGTGGCGGCCGGACTGGGTGACGCGACGATCCGGTTGGCGCACGAGGGCAACGGCACGTGGTTCAAGCACGACATCGGGGGGACGCCCCTCGAGCACCGGCAGTGGGCGACGTACTGGGCGCGGGTGGCCGGCATCCTGCACGCGACACCGGGTGCGAGCTTCCGCATGGACCTCACGGTGAGCGCGGGCTACCGGGTGGTGCCGCTCGAGCAGTGGTGGCCGGGCGACGACGCCGTCGACGTCGTGGGCGTCGACCAGCACGACCTCGGGGTGCCCGGCGTGCCGACCGAGCAGCCGGCCCGCTGGCGGTTCCTGATGTCGCAGGACGGCGGGTTCGAGGACGTCGCCGCCTTCGCCCGCGCCCACGGCAAGCCGGTGAGCGTGCCCGAGTGGGGGATCACGAACGCGGCGAGCTCGGGCAACGGCGACGACGCCTACTACGTGCAGCAGATGCTGCAGCTGTTCCGCCGCGAGCACGTGGAGTACCAGGGGTTCTGGGACAAGGCGGGTGCGCCGGGCGACCTCGCGATCAACCCGCGGTCGCTCACCGCCTTCCGCGCCGGCATCGGGCCGGCCACCACCGCCACCCCCTGAACGCGCGACGCCTCTGGGCGCGGGCGCCTAGTGGCGCCAGGTGACGCCCTCGGCCAGCACCGTGGCCGGGTTGCCACCGAGCAGCCGGCCGGGCTCGGCCCCGCGCGTGACGACGCTGCCGGCGGCGACGACGCAGTGCGCCCCCAGCCGGACGCCCTTGAGCACCGCGGCGCCCGCCCCGACCCAGCAGTGGTCACCGAGCGCGACCGGTGCCCGCTTGGGACGCTCGGACCCGCCGGGCCGCACGAGCTGGTGCACGTCGGTGTCGAGCACCCGCGCACCCCACGAGATCGCGCAGTCGCGGCCGATCTCGACCCGCTCCTCGCAGACCACCGACGCGCCGTCGTTCAGGAACGAGCCGGCACCGATCGCCAGGTGGGCGTCGTACCCGACGGTGACGGAGGCGCCGCGCATGAGCTGCACGCGCCCGTCGACGTCGAACTGCGACCGGGGGCGCATCCGCAGCACCGCGCCGGACGTCGTGTCGTGCGCCAGCCCGATCATCAGCACCGCACCGCGCGGCATGCGCACCGACGCCGTGCGGTGCACCCGCACCCGGCTGCCGCGGCCGACGAGCACCGGACCGCGCAGCCGCGCCGACCACCAGAGCGACTTGCTGAACGACAATCGCGACAGCACCTCGGCGTAGTACGACCTGGGCACGCGGTACCTCGCGGTCAGCGCCCCCTCCGGTGCGTCGGTGGTGGTCACGGCAGCTGCACCACGCGGTGACCGGCCCGGCGGCGCGCCGGCGCGGCGTCCGGCTGGGCGGCCTGCGGTCGCTTGCGCACGGTGAACCGTCGTTCGACGAGCGCGTGGAACGCCGCGGCGACCCCGACGGCGGCGGCCAGCCCGAGCACGACCTCGAGCACGAGGGGCAGCGGCTCGGCGAGGCCGAACGGCCGGATCGCCACCCGCCACACGATCTCGATCACCACGGCGTGCACGAGGTAGAGGCTGTACGAGCGGGTGCCGAGCCACACCAGCGGACGCCGGGCCAGCAGCTCGCGCACGGCGTGCGTGCCGCGCTCGCCGCGCGCCGTCCGCTGGATCAGCAGCGCCACCAGCGGGCCGAACCACAGGTCGTGCACGGGGGAGACCGGGTCGACGCCGTGCCGCACGGTGGCCACGGCGGCCAGCGCCAGGCCGACGGCGGCGACGGCGAGCAGGGTGCGCTCGTGCCGGCGGGCGCCGGGCTGCGCGGGCCGGGCGACGTACCGCGCGGAGACGAGCCCGAGCACGAACAGGCCGTACAGGCTGGGGTGCAGGCGCAGCAGCCAGCTGTCGCTCGGCCCGGTGATCACCGCGTAGACCGTCACGACGCCGACCGCCAGGACCAGCGCCGGCCACGCACCGAGCCGACGGCGCAGCAGCAGCACGAGCAGCGGGAACAGCAGGTAGATGTGCCACTCGACCGCGAGCGACCAGAACGCCGTGCTGCCGGCCGGGCCCTTCCACCACGCGTCCTGCAGCAGCAGCACGTGGCTCACCACCCCGAGGGGCCGGATCGGCACCGCGCCGTCCCACAGCGTGCCGATCGGCGTCGACAGCAGGGTCGCGCCGAGCAGCGCGCTCACCGCGACGGCCGCCCAGTACGTCGGCACGATGCGCCGGAACCGGCCGCGCCAGAACGCCTTGGTGCCGCCCGGCCAGCCGAGCCGCTCGCCGCGCCACGCGACCAGGCCGAGCGAGAAGCCCGACACCACGATGAACACCGAGACGGCGTAGTGGCCCAGGCCCATCCAGCTGGTGAGCCGCTGCCAGGTGGTCATGCCCTCGCGGGCGTCGAGGTAGACGGTGCTCCAGCAGTGCGCGACGACGACGAAGGCGGCGGCGAGGCCGCGGACGCCGTCGAGGAAGGGCAGCCGCCCGACCGACGGGCGCGCCGGCGCGACGTCGACGGGGTCGTCCTCGACGGCGGGGGCCGGGGTGGGCACGACGACCGGGGAGCCGTCGACGGGCGGGGCGACGGCGGTCGGTGCGTCCTGCCCGACCGGCTCGGCGGGGGTGCCCGACGTCGGGCCGCCGCGCCGGACGACCGCGAAGACGGCGAGGGCGACGACGACCGACGCCGACTGGCCGAGCAGCCAGGCCAGGCCGACGGCGGGGAGCCCGTGCGGGGCGGCCACCGCGACGGCACCGACGACGAGCAGCGCGTTGGTGGCGTTGAGCAGCACGTAGCTGCCGGAGCGCCCGAGGCTGTTGACGCAGACGTCGACGAGGTAGCTGGCGCCGGCGACCAGCGAGCCGAGCGCCATCCAGCGCAGGCAGGTGGTGGCGCCGCCGGCGTAGCCCGAGCCGAACAGGCCGAGGGCGAACGGCGCGAGCAGCAGCACCCCGACGACGCACGGCCCGAGCAGCGCGTAGGTGCCGACGGCCGCGCGCAGCACGTGCCGGCGCCGGTTGCCCGGGTCGGACGACAGCTCGGCGAACAGGCTCTGCGACAGCATCGCGGGCACGACGTTGAGCAGCCCGAGCAGCATCGCCGCGATGCCGAAGTGCGCGGCCGGCCCGGCCCCGAGGTCGCTGAGCACCAGCAGCGGCGTCACCGTGAGCGGCAGGATGCCGACGACCATGCCGAGGTGGTTGCCGACCGAGAACGACCAGGTGCCGCGCAGCACGGACGGGCGCACCCGCAGCGGGCGGGTCAGCCGCGGCCCGAGCAGCACCACGGTGAGCAGCGCCGCGGCCACCAGGCCGGCGAGGTTTGCCAGCGTCAGGCTCTCGACGCCGGTGACCGGCAGCACCAGCACGGCCGCGACCTTGGCCACGCCGCCGACGGTGTTCTTGATCAGCAGCAGGTGCGCCTGGCGCTGCGCCACGAAGACCGCGTCGCAGACCATGCCGGCGACGCTCAGCACCACGGTGGCCAGGCCGAGCAGCACCAGGCTGCCCGTCGTCCCACCGCGCAGCAGGGGCAGCGACCACGGCGTCAGCGTCGTGACGGCGACCACCAGCAGCCCGACCGCGCACGCGAACGCGGCCGTGGTGGCGACCAGCTCGCCGGTGCGGTCGGCCATGCGGGGCAGGAAGCGCACCAGCGCGTTGGGGAAGCCCAGGCAGCTCGCGGTGCTGACCAGCACCACCGCCGACAGCGTCGCGGTCAGCAGGCCGACGTCGCCCTCGACGTAGCGGCGGGCGGCCACGAGCCAGAACACCGCGCCGAGCGCGGACTGCGAGGCCGTGTTGGCCATGAGCATGAACGAGTTGCGGTACAGGCTGTCGCCGCCCATCGCCCGGGCGCGCCCGGCGACCTGTCGCAGCCTGGCCGGAGCCACCGTGGCGCTCATCGCCGCCTCCCTCGGGTGCGGACGTCGCGCACCGGCCGCGCGGGCGCACCGGCCGCGACGACCCACGGGGGCAGCTCGCCGCGCACGACGGAGCCGGCGGCCACGACGGTGCCCTCGCCGACGACCGCGCCGGGCAGCACGGTGACCGAGCGGGCGAGCCACACGCCGTCGCCGATCACCACGGGCGCGACGTGCACGCCCTCGCCGGGGTCGACCTCGTGGAAGTCGGTGTCGCACAGCGCGACGCCGTCGCCGACGTGCACGTGCGAGCCGATGGTCACCGACTGCTCGGCGTGGATCGTGGCGCCCTGGTTCACGAAGACCCGGTCGCCGATCGTCAGCTCGCCGCCGGGCGCGGTCACCAGCGAGGCGCGGGTCTGGACGCCGCGCACCGCGAACCGCTCGCCGACGCGCATCCGGCCGGCGTTGCGCAGGTAGGGCACCGGGCCCACGCACGACGGCAGCGGGCCGTGCTCGACGCCGTGCAGCCGCAGCGCGGTGACGGCGCGCACGAGCGCGACGCCGTACCCCGCGAGCTGCAGCCCGTGGGCGACGGCACCCCGCTCGGCGGCGGTGCGCAGCAGCTCGCTCACGGCGCCGCGCTCCCCACCGGCTCGCGGGCCGCGACCGGC